>NZ_CAXBJS010000004.1:0-35144 GCF_963976025.1 uncultured Arenimonas sp. | reverse complement strand
AGGCGACGGCGAGCAGTTCGGCGGCGTCACCGCCGGGCGCGGCCGGCCAGGCCGCTGCCTTCGCCGGACATGGATTCGGCGGCGGCGAACAGCGGCATGGCCTTTTCGCGCGCGTGGCGGCGCACTTCGTCCAGGGTCTTGCCACCGATGCCGCGCGGCGGCGTGTTCACCGCGCGCTCGAAAGCGGCGTCGTCGCCGCGGTTGGCGACCAGGCGCAGGTAGGCCAGGGCGTCCTTGATTTCCATGCGGTCGAAGAAGCGCTGGCCGCCATAAACCCGATACGGCAGGCCGGCCTGCACGAGCTGTTCTTCCATCGCCCGCGACTGCGCGTTCGACCGGTAAAGCACGGCGTTGTCGCCGGCGCTGCCGCCGTCGCGGATCCAGGCCTGGATGCGTTCGACCACGAAGCGCGCTTCGTCCACTTCGTTGTAGGCGGCGAACAGGTCGATCGGCTCGCCCTCGCCGTCGGCGGTCCACAGCTGCTTGCCGACACGCTCGGGGTTGTGGGCGATCACCGCATTGGCGGCCGCCAGGATATTGCCCGACGAACGATAGTTCTGTTCGAGCTTGATCGTGCGCGCGCCCGGGTAGTCACGCAGGAAACGCTGCACGTTCTCGACCTTGGCGCCGCGCCAGCCGTAGATGGCCTGGTCGTCGTCGCCGACCACGAACACCTCGCCGGTGTCGCCGGCCAGTACGCGCACGAAGGCGTACTGGATGGAATTGGTGTCCTGGAACTCGTCGACAAGGATGTGCCGGAACCGCTGCTGGTAGTGGTGCAGCAGCGCCGGGTGCTGAAGCCACAGCTCGTGCGCGCGCAGCAGCAGTTCGGCGAAGTCCACCAGGCCGGCGCGCTGGCAGCGCTCTTCGTAGGCTTCGTAGACGCGCTGCATGTTCTGGCCGTAGAAATCGCCGCCGGCCGGCTGGATGTGTTTCGGCCGCCGGCCTTCGTCCTTCTGGGCATTGATCCACCAGGCCATCTGCCGCGGCGGGAAACGGCCGTCGTCGAGGTCGAGGTCGGCGCCGATGCGCTTGAGCAGGCGCACCTGGTCGTCCTGGTCGAGCACCTGGAAGGATTCGGGAAGGTTCGCTTCCTGCCAGTGCAGGCGCAGCAGGCGGTGGGCCAGGCCGTGGAAGGTGCCGATCCACATGCCGCGGCTGCCGTGGCGCAGCAGGGCCTCGACGCGACCGCGCATCTCGGCGGCGGCCTTGTTGGTGAAGGTGACCGCCAGGATGCCGTGCGCCGGGACGCCGACGACTTCGTTCAGCCAGCCGATGCGGTGGGTCAGTACACGGGTCTTGCCCGAGCCGGCGCCGGCGAGCACCAGCAGGTGGCCCGGCGGGGCCGAAACGGCTTCGCGCTGGGCGGGATTGAGGTCGTCAAGCAGGTGGGAAACATCCATGGCGCCATTGTACCGGCGCCATGGGGTCCCGCGTTGCAGAAAACCGATGGACTCAGAGCTTGGTCAACGGCTTGGAGGCGTGCGACATCAACCGGTCGGTCCAGGCGATGCCGATGGCCGAGATGATGAAGGCCATGTGGATGATGGTCTGCCACATCACGCCTTCACTGGTGTAGTTCGAGCCCGGCGAGCCCAGGTCGCCCGCTGCGATGAACGTCTTGAGCAAGTGGATCGAGCTGATGCCGATAATCGCCATCGCCAGCTTGACCTTCAGCACCGACGCGTTCACGTGGCTCAGCCACTCCGGCTGGTCCGGGTGGCCCTGCAGGTTCAGGCGCGAAACGAAGGTTTCGTAGCCACCCACGATCACCATCACCAGCAGGTTGGAGATCATGACCACGTCGATCAGGCCCAGCACGATAAGCATCATTTCCTGCTCGCCCATGGTCCCCACGTCGGTGACCAGGTGCAGCAGTTCCTTCAGGAACAGGAACACATACGCGCACTGGGCGATGATCAGGCCCAGGTAAAGCGGCAGCTGCAGCCAGCGCGAGGCGAAGATCAGGGTGGACAGCGGGCCGAGCTTCGGCGTGCCGGTGGGAGCGGGGTTGGACATGGGTTTCCTTCGATTATTTCTTGCTGGCTACGCCGACCACCACGGCCACCGCGCCGGCACCGAGCAGGATCCAGCCCAGGTTGATCGGCGCACGCTTGGTGTCGGTCTTGCTGATTTCGATCGGGCCGAAGTCGGCCACCTTTTCCTTGGTCTGGAACTTGAACACGTCCGCGGTGATCAGACCGCCGATGACAAGAAGGATGACGCCGATGACGAGAAGGGGCGTGCGCATGGTGTATCTCCAAGGGTCCCGGGACGGGACCGGGCAAGGTTAGCCCCTGTCCCCTGAACCGCCAAGCGCTTGTTCAGGCAAGGCGCACGCCGGGCAGGGAAAGCACGTAGTCGGCGCCCATCAGCTGCGACGGCGTGTGGAAACCCGGCGCCGGGGCCGGTTCGACCAGCAGCCGCTGCACGATGCCCAGCGACGCGGTCACCGTGAGTTCGTAGCCATTGGGCGTGTGCAGCCGGCGCTTGAGTTCGCCGCCCTGGTCGTCGCGCACCTCGCCCCAGACCACGCAGCCGGTCTTGCCGCGGGTGGCGTCGGACGGTCCGCGAACCTTCTTGCCGACCTGCCGCTTGAGCCAGGATTGCACCGGACCCAGGCCCAGCAGCGGGCCGAACAGGCGCAGGCGACGCAGCTTCGCCGCCGTCGAAGGCGGCACGCCCATGTAGACCTCGACATCGGGGATGCCGGTGGACAGGTAGGCGGTGTAGACATCGCCCCAGGGAATGGTCATGGCGAAGCGCTGCTCGCCGTCGCGTTCGAAGGTGCGGGTTTTCCAGGCCAGCGGTACGCGCTTGAGTTCACCGCCGATGCGGGCGCGGCCACCCTTGCCCAGACCTTCGACGCTGGTCTTGGCGGTACCCGGGCTGGGGCCGCCGCCGGCTTCGAAGGCAAGCACGAGCGAGGTCGCCGAAGGCATGTCGCGCTTGAGCATGGCCGCCAGGCAGTCGGTGGGCACCACGTCGAAGCCGGCGCCCGGCAGCACCACGATGCCCTTCTGCCGGGCTTGCGCGTCGCGCGAATGGCAGTGGGCGAAGACGTCGATCTCGCCGGTGATGTCCAAGTAGTGCGCGCCGACTTCCAGGCAGGCATCGAGCATCGGCGCGCTGGTGGCGGAAAACGGGCCGGCGCAGTGCAGCACCAGGCCGATGCCGTTCAGGCCCGTGCGCAGCGCCATGGGGTTGTCGAGCGTGAACGCGCGCACCGGCAGGCCGTATTGCTGCGCCAGGGGTTCGAGCGCGGCGGCGTTGCGGCCAGCCAGCACCGGGCGCAGCCCGCGCCGCACGGCCTCCTCCACCACCATCTTGCCGGTGTAACCGTTGGCGCCGTAGATCATCCAGTCCATGTCATTTCCCAACGCTCCTGGCCTTGGCCAGCTTCAGGAGCTGATTGAAGTAGGTTTCGGGGAACCAGCGCTTGAGACGCCAGCGCATCGGCTCGCGCCGCGTCGGCAACACCAGGAACTGACCGCGTTCGACCGCCGCGAAACAGCGGTCGGCGACGCCGTCGAGCGTATCGGGCGAGGTTTCCATCATGCGCCCGGCGAAGGCCTTCAGGCGCGGATCGCCCTGCCAGCTTTCCAGCAGGTTGGTCTGGAAAAACGCCGGGCACAGCACGCTGACCCGGATGCCCTTGTCGTGCAGCTCGGCGCGCAGCTGTTCGCTGAGCGCGACAACGGCCGCCTTGGACACACCGTAACTCATGATGCTGGGCGCGCCGGCCAGGCCGGCGAAGCTGGCGGTGTTGATGACCTGGCCGCGGCCGGCGGCGATCATGCCCGGCAGGAACAGGCGGCAGCCGCGCACCACGCCCATCAGGTTCACGTCCAGCGCGTTTTTCCACTCGGCCGGGCTGGTGTCGACCATGGCGCCGCCGGTGGCGATACCGGCGTTGTTGACCAGCACGTCCAGGCCACCCCAGTCGCCGGCGATACGTTCGTGCACCTGTTCCATGGCGTCGTCGTTGGCGACGTTGGCGGCCATGGCCAGGTGGCCCGAACCGGCCAGCGCCGCGCGCGTGAGCTCGGCGCGCGTGGCGTCGAGGTCGACGCAGGCAACCTTGTCGCCGGCCCGCGCATACCGATGCGCAAGCGCCTGGCCCAGGCCGCTGCCCGCCCCCGTGATCAAGACCCGCCGCTGGCCCATTGTGTCGCTCCGGTATGCCGGGCCCCGGATGGGGCCTGTGCTAGATTCCCGAGCATATCAATCCTGCCGTTAACCCCTTGTCCCCGGAGCCTTTCGTGACCGATCCCCTGTTCGACCTGGGCGGGAAGACCGCCCTCGTAAGCGGCGCTTCCCGCGGCATCGGCGAGGCCATCGCCCTCCTGCTGGCCGGGCACGGCGCGCACGTTATCTGCACCAGCCGCAAGATCGAAGGCTGCGAGGCCGTGGCCGGCGCCATCCGCGACGCCGGGGGTTCCGCCGAGGCGCATGCGGTACACGTTGGCGACACGGCGGCGATCGAAGCGCTGTTTGAAACGCTCGACGCCGCCGGCAAGCGCGTGGACATCCTGGTCAACAACGCCGCCGCCAACCCCTACTTCGGCCCGGCCGTGGACATGAGCCTCGACGCCTACGAAAAAACCGTGGAAGTGAACCTGCGCGGTTATTTCTGGACCACGGTGCAGGCGGCCCGGCGCATGAAGGGCCACGGCGGCGCCATCGTCAACGTCGCTTCGGTCAATGCCCAGCGCGCGGCGCCCGGCCAGCTGGTGTATTCGATGACCAAGGCCGGCATCGTCAACATGACCGAAGGTTTCGCCAAGGAACTGGCGCCGATGGGCGTGCGCGTGAACGCGGTGCTGCCGGGTCTGACCGACACCAAGTTCGCCTCGGCCCTGACCGGCAACCCCAAGATCATGGACATGATGCTGCGCCTGATCCCGCTGGCGCGCATGGCGCAGCCGGGCGAGATCGCGCCCGCCGTGCTCTTCCTCGCCTCCCCTGCCGCGTCCTACCTCACCGGCGCCGCGCTGCCGGTTGATGGCGGCTACCTCGCTTGAGCCCTTCCCGATGATCCGTCCCCTTCTTTTTGCCGCCGCCATGACCTTTGCCACCGCCGCCCACGCCGACAAGCTGACGCTCGAAGCCATCACCGGCGACAAGCCCCTGTCGGGCCCCAGCCTGATGAAGCCGGCGATCTCGCCCGACGGCACGCGCGTCACTTTCCTGCGCGGCAAGGACGACGACCGCTTCCAGCTGGACCTGTGGGAATACGACATCGCCAGCGGCGAGATCCGCCGGCTGGTGGACTCCAAGGTCGTGCTGCCGGGCGAGGAGACCCTGTCGGACGAAGAAAAGGCGCGGCGCGAACGCCAGCGCATCGCGGCCTTCAGCGGCATCGTTGACTACCAGTGGGCGCCGTCCTCGCAGGCACTGCTGTTTCCGTTGGGCGGCGAACTTTATCTGTACGACCTGGGCGACGATGTCGCCGACCCGGTGCGCAAGCTCACCTCGGGCACCGGCTTCGCCACCGACCCGAAGGTGTCGCCGGGCGGCGCCTACGTGGGCTTCGTGCGTGAACGCAACCTGTGGCTGATCGACCTGGCCACCGGCCGCGAAATCCAGCTCACCGAGGACGGCAGCGACACCATCGGCAACGGCGTGGCCGAGTTCGTGGCCGACGAAGAAATGGACCGGCACACCGGCTACTGGTTCGCGCCCGACGACTCCGCCGTGGCCTTCACCCGCATCGACGAGTCGCCGGTGCCGGTGCAGAAGCGCTACGAGATGTACGCCGACCGCACCGAGGTCGTGCAGCAGCGCTACCCCGCCGCCGGCGACCCGAACGTGCGCATCAGCCTGCACGTGGCCGACCTGGCGACGATGCGCGCGGGCAAGGCCGGCGTTGACCGCCCGGCGAAGCTTTCAGTGGCCGGCGTGGACCTGGGCCCGGAAACCGACATCTACCTGCCGCGGGTGCAATGGCGCACCCCGGGCGTCCTGACTTTCCAGCGGCAGTCGCGCGACCAGCGCACGCTCGAGCTTTTCGAAACCACGCTGGCGACCGGCAAGCAGCGGGTGCTGGTCACCGAAACCAGCGACACCTGGGTGCCGCTGCACAGCGGCCTGCGTTTCCTGGCCGACGGTCGCTTCCTGTGGATTTCCGAACGCAGCGGTTTTGAACACCTGCAGCTGCACGCCGCCGACGGCGCGCTGGAACGTGTGCTGACTTCCGGCGACTGGGTGGTGGATGCGCTGCTGGGCGTGGACGAGACGGCCGGCCTGGCCTACATCGCCGGCACCAAGGATTCACCGCTTGAAAAGCACGTCTACGCCGTGCCCCTGGCCGGCGGTGAACCGCGCCGTTTGAGCACGCAGCCGGGCATGCACGAGGCCAGCTTCAGCGCCAACGCGTCGGTGTTCGTGGACCTGTGGTCGAATCCGACCACGCCGCCACAGACCCAGCTGTTCAAGGCCGATGGCAGCCTGCTGGCGACCCTGGTCGCCAACGACCTGTCCGACCCGGCACATCCGTATGCGCCCTACCGCGGTGCGCACCGGCCGGTCGAGTTCGGCAGCTTCGAAGCGGCCGACGGCAGCGAATTGCACTACAGCCTTATCAAACCCGCGGATTTCGATCCGGCCCGCAAGTACCCGGTGGTCGTGTATGTCTACGGCGGCCCCGCCACGCAGACGGTGACCCGCGCCTGGCCCGGGCGCACGGATCATTTCTTCAACCAGTACCTGGCCCAGAACGGCTACGTGGTGTTCTCGCTGGACAACCGCGGCACGCCGCGGCGCGGCGCGAAGTTCGGCGGCGCCCTGTATGGCCGCCAGGGCACGGTGGAGGTGCAGGACCAGGTGGCGGGTGTCGAATTCCTGCGCGGGCAGTCCTGGGTGGACCCGGCGCGCATCGGCGTGCACGGCTGGTCCAACGGCGGTTACATGACGCTGATGCTGCTCGGCCAGGCAAGCGACCACTACGCCTGCGGCGTCGCCGGCGCGCCGGTCACCGACTGGGCGCTGTACGACACCCACTACACCGAACGTTACATGGACCACCCGGAACGCAATCCGGACGGTTATCGCGTGTCTTCGGTGTTCACCCACATCGACGGCCTGCGCTCGAAGCTGCTGCTGGTGCACGGCATGGCCGACGACAACGTGCTGTTCACCAACTCGACCAAGCTGATGTCCGAGCTGCAAAAGCGCGGCACGCCCTTCGAGTTGATGACCTACCCGGGCGCCAAGCACGGTCTGCAGGGCGCGGATGCGCTGCATCGTTACCGGCTGAGTGAGGCTTTCTTCGCGCGCTGCCTGCGTTAGCCCAAGGTCACCATCGCCGGCGTGTGGTCGCTGGGGCGTTCCCAGGTGCGCGGCTCGCGGTCGATTTCGGCGGCGGTGCAGCGTTCGCGCAACGCGTCCGACACCAGGCACAGGTCGATGCGCAGGCCCAGGTTGCGGCGGAAGCCGGCGGCGCGGTAGTCCCACCAGCTGAAGACCCCGCCTTCGGAGTTGTGCAGGCGGAAGCTGTCGTGCAGTCCCAGGTCCATCAGCCGGCGCAGCGCCGCGCGTTCGGCGGTGGAGGTGAGGATGTGGTCGTCGTTCCACACCGCGGGATCGTGCACGTCGCGCTCGTCCGGGGCGATATTGAAGTCGCCCATCACCACCAGTTTCGGGTGCGTTTTTATTTCCTGCGCCAGCCAGGCGTGCACGGCCTCGAGCCAGCGCAGCTTGTAGTCGTACTTGTCGGTACCGACGTCCTGGCCGTTGACCACATAAAGGTTGACGATGCGCAGGCCGTCAATGGTGGCGGCGATGACGCGTTTCTGGTCGTCCTCGAAACCCGGGATGCCCATCACGCAGCTGGTTTCATCAATCGGCAGGCGTGACAGGATGGCGACGCCGTTGTAGGTCTTCTGGCCGCTGAACACGCTGCGATAGCCCAGGCCGGCCAGCACCGAGTCCGGGAAGCGCGGGTCCTCGAGCTTGGTTTCCTGCAGGCCGACGATATCGGGCTGGCGCAGTTTCAGCCACTCCTCGAGATGCGGCAGGCGCACGTTGAGGGAATTGACGTTCCAGCTGGCGATGGTGGTGGTGTCCATGGCGCGAATGCTAACCGTTCGCGCGTCCCGCGGCGAAGGCTTGACGCCAATCAAGGCAGCCGGCTTGAATCGGCGCACCCTTAGGGTCGGATATTCGAGCCCGGAGCCCGCCCATGAGCTTTCAAAAACCCCGCTACGCCCCGTCGCGACGCGCCCTGCACTGGGGCATCGCCGTGCTGATGGTGCTTGCCTACATCTTCATCCTCGGCCGCGAAAACTTCGAACGCGGCTCCGAAGCCCGCCTGGCGATGGTGCAGGCCCATTTCTGGATCGGCATCGCGATCCTGGCGCTGATGCTGCCGCGGTTGCTGCTTGCCTTTTCGCGTCCGGCGCCTGCCGTGCAACCGCCGCTGCCCGCCTGGCAGGCCCTGCCCGCCAAAGGCCTGCACCTGCTTCTTTACGCGATGCTGGTGGCGCAGCCGGTACTTGGCCTGCTGACCGCCTGGACCGACGGCAAGGAACTGCTGGTGCCGTTCACCCAAATCGTGGTGTCGCCCAACGAAGGCCTGGCCCACCAGTTCGAGGACCTGCACGAACTGATCGGCACGGCGTTTTATTGGGTGGTTGGCCTGCACGTCGCGGCGGCGCTGTACCATCACTTCGTTCGCCGCGACGATACCCTGCGGCGCATGACCTGACCGGAGGCGTGAAAGCATGAAGTGGGTGGACCTGCGCAGCGACACCGTGACCCAGCCCACCCCGGCGATGCGCCAGGCCGGCCTTTCGGCCGCGGTTGGCGACGACGTGATGGGCGATGACCCCAGCGTCAATGCGCTGCAGGACCGGGTCGCCCGCGAGCTTGGCTTCGAGTCCGCGCTGTACGTGCCCAGCGGCACCCAGTCCAACCTGCTGGCGCTGATGGGCCACTGCGAACGCGGCGACGAATACCTGGTCGGCATGGACGCGCACACCTACAAATACGAAGGCGGCGGCGCGGCCGTGCTGGGCTCGATCCAGCCGCAGCCCATCGTGCATGCTGCCGACGGCACGCTGCCGATCGAAGCCCTGGACGCGGCGGTGAAGCCGCTGGGCGACCCGCACTTCGCCCGCACCCGTCTGCTGGCGCTGGAAAACACCTGGCACGGCCGGCCGCTGCCGCTCGACTACCTGGCGCAGGCCGGCGCCTTCGCGCGCGAACGCGGGCTGGCCTTCCACCTCGACGGCGCGCGGCTGTACAACGCCGCCGTGGCCTGCGGCGTGCCGGCGGCGCAGATCGCCGGGCATTTCGATTCGGTGTCGGTGTGTTTGTCCAAGGGCCTGGGCGCGCCGGTGGGGTCGGTGCTGGCCGGATCGCGGGCGCTGGTGGACAAGGCCCGGCGCTGGCGCAAGGTGCTGGGTGGTGGCTGGCGCCAGGCCGGAATGATGGCGGCAATGGCGCACCACGCGCTCGACCACCACGTGGCCCGGCTGGCCGACGACCACCGCCGCGCGGGTGATCTCGCCGACGCGCTGCGTTCGCTTGGCCTGGCGGTGGATGGCGCGTTCACCAACATCCTGTTCGTCACCGTGCCCGACGGCCGCCAGGCGGAACTGGCCAAGGCGCTCGAAGCCCGCGGCGTGCGCATTTCCGCCGGCCGCGGCGCCCGCGTCCGGCTGGTGACGCACCTGGACATCGACGATGCCGGCCTTGAGCGCGCCATCACCGGTTTCCGCGAGTTTTTCGCCTAGGTCGCGGAGCGCTGCTCGGCTTTTTGTTCCGACAGTTCCTTGCCCACTTCCGCGCGGCCGGCCATTTCGGCGCCGGCATCGTGTGGAAGGCGGTACATCATCCAGGCCGACAGCGCCGAGATGACGCCCACCGTCAGGAAGGCCCAGGCGAAGTTCACCGGGTCGGCGTAGTCCTGGCCGGTGAAGCTGCCGGCTACCTGCAGCGCGTAGCCGCCGATGGCCACGCCCAGCGCCAGTGAAAACTGCTGCAGCATGCCCGACAGGCTGCTGGCCTGGCCCATGCGCGCCTGGTCGACTTCGGCGTAGCTGATGGCATTGAGGCTGGTGAACTGCAGCGAGCGGAAGCAGCCCGAGACCAGCAGCACCGCCATGATCACCCAGTGCGCGGTATCGGCGCGGAACAGGCCGAAACCCGCCAGCATCGCCGAAGCCAGCAGCGCGTTGATCCACAGCACCCGCCGGAAGCCAAAGCGCCGCAGCACCGCCGCCGCCATGGTTTTCATGAAGATCGCGCCCACCGCCGACACGAAGGTGAGCAGGCCCGACTGCAGCGGCGTCAGCCCGAAACCCAGCTGCAGCATCAACGGCAGCAGGAAAGGCGTTGCGCCGATGCCAATGCGGAACAACATGCCGCCGACGACGCCGGCGCGGAACGTGGGCAGCCGCAGCAGGCCCAGGTCGATCAGCGGATGCGGGTGCCGGCGCGCGTGCCAGACGTAGGCAAACATCGCGGCCACGCCCACGACCAGCGTTGCCAGCGCCACCGGCGTCGACACCAGGTGCCGGCCCAGCGTCGAAAAACCGAACAGGGCCAGCGCCAGGCCCAGGCCCGACAGCGCGAAACCGGTCCAGTCCAGCGGCTTCACCGGCTCGCGCAGGTCGGGCACGAAGCGCCAGGCCAGGGCGATGCCGACCAGGCCCATCGGGATGTTGATAAGGAAGATCCAGCGCCAGTCGCTGTAGGTGGCGATGAAGCCGCCGATCGGCGGGCCCAGGATCGGTGCCACCAGCGCCGGGATGGTCAGCCAGCTCAGGGCCTGCACCAGTTCGTTCTTGGGCACGGTGCGCAGCAGCACCAGCCGCCCGACCGGCACCATCAGGGCGCCGCCCATGCCCTGCAGGAAACGCGCGGCCACCAGTTGTTCGAGGCTGGCGCTGGCCGCGCAGGCCAGGGAGCCGAGCAGGAACACGCCGATGGCCAGCATGAAGGTGCGTTTTGCCCCGAAGCGGTCGGCCACCCAGCCGCTGACCGGAATGAATACCGCCAGCGCCAGCAGGTAGGCGGTCAGCGCCAGCTTCAGCGCGATCGGCTCGGTGCCCAGGTCCTCTGCGATGACCGGCAGCGAGGTCGCGATCGCCGTCGAGTCCATGGTTTCGATGAACAGGGTGGTCGCGACGATCAGCGAAAGGCGGCGGCCGGGATTCATCCGCGGGCCGGCCCGGTGGCGGGGGACGAAGGCATCCGGGCAGCCTCGCCGATGCGGGCCGGGTGCCGCAAGCCGGCAGCGGCCGCCGTGACCCGGGGGGCTTGCGCGGGGCGGCCCCTGGCATTACGTTAGCGCTTACATAACTACTGTCGGAGTTCGCATGAGCTTCCTGTCCGTGCAGGGCACCCTGGCCCTGGCCAGCCGCCTGAAGGTGCTCAGCGAACGCAGCTACGACCTGGTCGACCAGGTTTATCGCGAGCATGGCATCGGCCTGCAGGCGCGCTGGTTCCCGGTGCTGCGCCTGCTCGAGCAGCGCGGCCCGCTGAGCGTCGGCGAAATTGCCCGCGAGATCGGCCTCACCCACTCCGCGATCAGCCAGTTGGCGACCAAACTGATCAAGGGCGGCTGGCTGCAGCGGGTGGACACCGATGGCGACCGCCGACAGCGCGTGCTGGCCCTGAGCGAACGCTGCCAACAGGAACTGCGCGCCGCCCGCCCCCTTTGGCAGGCGATGCGGGCCAGCGTGGAGCGGCGGATCATGGACACCGGCGTCGACCTGCTCGGCGCGCTGACGCAATACGAAGCCAG
This sequence comes from uncultured Arenimonas sp., assembly GCF_963976025.1. Lineage (NCBI taxonomy): Bacteria > Pseudomonadati > Pseudomonadota > Gammaproteobacteria > Lysobacterales > Lysobacteraceae > Arenimonas > uncultured Arenimonas sp. The sequence continues at coordinate 23,392 of NZ_CAXBJS010000004.1, read as the reverse complement.
CCTGGACGAACAGCCGCTGCCGGCCGACGTGGCGCGGCGCATGAAACTCCTGCAGGCCAATGCGGTGCGCATCGAGCCCTTCTCACCCGAACTGCGCGAGCATTTCTACCGGCTCAATGCCGAATGGCTGGCCCGCTACTTCCAGATCGAACCGATAGACCACGCGGTGATGTCGGAGCCGGAGAAGCACATCCTCGAGCCGGGCGGCAGCATCCTGTTTGCGATGGTCGGCGAGGACGTGGTCGGCACCTGCGCCCTGATGGTTGATGCGCCGGGCGTGTACGAGCTGACCAAGATGGCCGTCACGCCCGGCCACCAGGGCCTGGGCATCGGTCGCAAGCTGATGGAAGCCGCCATCGCCGAGTTCCAGCGCCTTGGCGGCAAGGAACTGTTCCTGGAATCCCAGACCCGCCTGCAGCCCGCGCTCAGGCTCTACGAAAGCGTCGGCTTCGAGCGCCAGCCCGCCATCAAACCCGGCAGCCACTACCAGCGCGCCGACGTTTACATGATCTGGCGCGGCGGCTGATCAGGCCGCCAGCCCGTAGCTGCGCAGCAGGGCGTCGGGGTCGGGTTCGCGGCCGCGGAAGGCGACGAAACTCTCCAGGGCCGGGCGCGAGCCGCCGACGGCGAGGATTTCGCGGCGATAGCGGGCGCCGGTGTCGGCATCGAAGACGCCGGCCTGTTCGAAGGCCGAAAACGCGTCGGCGCTCAGCACTTCCGCCCACAGGTAGCTGTAATAGCCGGCCGAATAGCCGCCGGCGAAGATGTGGGTGAAGCCGTGCGGGAAGCGGTTGAATGCCGGCGGCCGGATGACCGCGACTTCGTCGCGCACTTCGTCCAGCAGCTCCAGCGTGCGCGGACCGCGCGCCGGGTCGAACTCCAGGTGCATGCGGAAATCGTACAGCGCGAACTCCAGCTGCCGCACCAGGAACAGGCCGGCGTGGAAGTGCCGGGCCTCGAGCATCTTGGCGTACAGCTCGTCGGGCAGGCGCTCGCCGGTCTGGTAGTGCTTCGCGAACATGTCCAGCGCCTCGCGCTGCCAGGCGAAGTTCTCCATGAACTGGCTGGGCAGCTCCACCGCGTCCCACTCCACGCCGCTGATGCCGCCGACGCTGGGCCAGTCCACTTCAGTCAGCAGGTGGTGCAGGCCGTGGCCGAATTCGTGGAACAGCGTGACCACGTCGTCGTGGGTCAGCAGGGCGGGGGTATCGTCGTTGGGCGGCGGGAAGTTGCAGGTGAGGTAGGCCACCGGCTTGTGCGCGCTGATGCCGTCGTTGAGCTTCGCGCGGCACACGTCCATCCAGGCGCCGCCGCGTTTGCCGGCGCGGGCGTAGTGGTCGAGGTAAACGCCGGCGCGCACCGTTCCATCCGCATCAACGACGTCGAAGAAGTGCACGTCCTTGTGCCAGGTGTCCACGCCCTGGCGTTCGACCAGGCGCACGCCGAACACACGCTCGGCGACGGTGAACAGGCCCTGCATCACCGCCGGCAGCGGGAAGTAGGGCTTGAGGTCTTCTTCGCTGAAGGCAAACCGCGACTCGCGCAGTTTCTCCGAGGCGTAGGCGACATCCCAGGGCTGCAGGTCGGCGATGCCCAGCTTTTCAGCTGCGAAGGCACGCAGCTCCTGGTATTCGCGCTGCGCCACCGGCCGCGCCTTGGCGGCGAGTTCGCGCAGGAAACCCAGCACGCGTTCGGGCGTGCCGGCCATCTTGTCGTCCAGGGATTCGTGGGCGGCGGAGGCGAAGTCGAGCAGCTGCGCGGCTTCATGGCGCAGGGCCAGGATCTGGCCGATGCGTTCGCTGTTGTCGTACTGGCCGGCATGCGGCCCCTGGTCGGAGGCACGGGTGCTGGTGGCGGTATAAATTTCCTCGCGCAGCGCGCGGCTGTCGGCGAAGGTCAACACGGCCTGCACCACCGGGCCCTTGAGCGTGGCCAGCCAGCCTTCGGCGCCCTTCTCCTTCGCCATCGCGCGCAGCATGTCGCGGGCGGACGCGGGCAGGCCGGCGAGTTCGGCTTCGGTGACCGGGCGGGTCCAGGCGTCGGTGGCGTCGAGCACGGCTTCCTCGAACGCGGTCTCGAGCTTGCTCAGTTCATTCTGGATCGCCTTGAAGCGCGAACGCGCCGGTTCTTCCAGCGCCACGCCGCTGAGCCTGAAGCCACGCAGGCTGTCTTCGACCAGCGTCTTGCGGGCCCGGTCGAGCGTGTCGAAAGCCGGCGATTCGCGCAGCGCCTTCACGGCGGCATAGAGGCCGCGGTGCTGGCCCAGTTCGGTGGAGTGTTCGGTCAGCTTTTCCAGCGCCGCCGAATAGGCTTCGCGCAGCTCCGGCGAATCCTTCACGCCATGCAGGTGCGACACCGGCGAAAACGTGCGGCCCAGGGTTTCTTCCCAGCGCTCGAGCGGCGCCATCAGCGTGCTGAAGTCACGCGCCGCCGGATCGGCGGCCAGGCGCTCGACCTCGGCGCGGAACCCGGCCAGGACCTCGTCGATGGCGGGATTCACGTGGGCGGGCGTGATGGCGGAAAACGCCGGCAGTTCGGCGTCGGCGAGCAGGGGGTTCGGGGTCTGGGTCATGGCATTCACATGGAGTCGGGACGGCCGCGATTCAACCCGCGGCCGGGATCAGCGGGTCAGCAGCTTGACGACGAAGTCGGCCAGCTTGCCGAACGGGGGGTCGAAGATCTTCATGCCGTTCAGGCGCGACTGGTACATCACCGGCATTGGCTTGGTGAACGTCAGGAAACCGGCTTCGCCGTGGTACTGGCCCATGCCGCTGGGGCCGACGCCGCCCACTGGCAGCGAGTGCTGGCCGAACTGCACCAAGGTGTCGTTGACGCAGACGCTGCCGGCCACCACGCGGTCGAGCGTGTTGCGCAGGCGCTTGCGCTGGTTGTCGAAGGGATAGAACGCCAGCGGCCGGTCGCGGCCCAGGATGTATTCGATGGCCTTGTCGTGGCTGTCGTAGGACTTCACCGGCAACAGCGGGCCGAAGATTTCCTCCTGCATCACCCGCGCCTCGTCCGGCGGGTCGAGCAGCACGGTCGGCGGGATCACTTCCACGCCCGGCGGCGGCGGGTCGCCGTCCGGGCGGTGCTGCACGACGCCAACGCCGCGTTCGCGGGCATCGTCGAGCCAGTTGCGCAGGCGTTCGGCCTGGCCGGGATTGACGATGGCGGTGTAGTCGGGGTTGCTGGCCAGGTTCGGGTAGCGCCGGCGCACCGAGGCCATGTAGGCACGCACGAAGGCGTCGCGCTGCGCGCGCGGCACCAGCACGTAGTCGGGCGCCACGCAGGTCTGGCCGCTGTTGAAACATTTGCCGGCGGCGATGCGGTCGGCGGCCTGTTCGATCGGGTAGTCCGGCGCCACCAGGGCCGGCGACTTGCCGCCCAGCTCCAGGGTCACCGGCACCAGGTTGGGCGCCGCGGCGGCCATCACCGCCCGCCCGACCGTGGTCGAGCCGGTGAACAGCAGGTGGTCGAAGGGCAGCCGGCTGAAGGCCGCGCCGATGGCGGCGTCGCCCTGCACCACCGCCACGCGTTCGGCCGGGAACGCCTCGGCCAGCATGCGCGCCAGCAGCTGCGAGGTGCGCGGCGTGTGCTCGGACGGCTTGAGCATGACGTGGTTGCCGGCGGCGATGGCATCGGCCAGCGGGATCAGTGCCAGCTGGATGGGGTAGTTCCAGGGCGCCACGATGCCGACCACGCCCAGCGGCTGGCGGCGGATTTCGGCGCGCGCCGGCAGGAAGGCCAGGTTGACGCCGCGCCGCTCGGGCCGCATCCAGCGGCGCAGGTTGCGGCGCAGGTGGCTGATTTCGTCCAGGGTGACCATGACGTCGGCCGCCAGGGTCTCGTGGCGCGAACGGCGGCCGAAGTCGGCCGACACCGTCTTCACCAGCTCGTCGCGGTGGCGGCGCACGGCCTCGCCGAGGCGCTGTAGGTCGTCCATGCGCTGGCGATAGCCGGGCACCTGGCGCTGGTGGGCGGCGCGCAGGTGGGCCAGCAGCGGGCGCAGGTCCTGGTCGGGGTGCGGGGGCGTGTCCATGCCGGGAGTTTAACGCCGCCACCCGTTAGAATCGCGGCATGAACCTGCGACCCTTCAAGGGCATCCTGCCCACCCTCGGCGCCCGGGCCTACGTGGATCCGGCCGCCACCGTCATCGGCGACGTGCACCTGGGCGAGGACAGCTCGGTCTGGCCGGGCTGCGTGGTGCGCGGCGACGTCAACCACATCCGCATCGGCGCCCGCACCAATATCCAGGACGGCACGATCATCCATGTCACCCACGAAGGCCCGTTCACCCGGCCGGGCGGCTTCCCGACGATCATCGGCGACGACGTCACCATCGGCCACGGCGCCATCGTGCACGCCTGCACGATCGGCAATGCGGTGCTGATCGGCATGGGCGCGACGGTGCTCGACGGCGCCGAAGTGATGGACCATGGTTTCGTCGGCGCCGGCGCCGTGGTGCCGCCGGGCAAGAAGGTGCTCAGCGGCGAGCTCTGGCTGGGCAACCCGGCCAAGCCGGTGCGCAAGCTCAGCGACAAGGAAATCGAGCAGCTCTACTACAGCGCCAAACACTACGTGAAGCTCAAGGACGCCTACCTGGCGCCCTGAGCCTGGCCACCGCGGCTCAGTCCGCGGTCTGCAGTGAGTCGGCGCGGGCGGTGAGCGAGGCGAACACCGGGTCGGTGTCCGGGCGCTTGCCGTGCCAGATGGCGAAACTTTCGGCGGCCTGTTCCACCAGCATGCCGATGCCGTCGAAGGCGTGTTCGCAGCCCGCGGCGCGGGCCCAGGCCAGGAACGACACCGCGGCTTCGCCGTAGCTCAGGTCCACCGCCAGCGTACGCGAGGTGGTCAGCGAGAACGGCAGTTCGATGCCGCCGCTGCGGCCGGCCGAGGTGGCGTTGACGATCATGTCGAACGCGCCCAGGTTGCCCAGGTCGGCCCAGTAGCGGGTATGCACGCGACCCGGCTCGCCCAGGGCGTCGGCCAGGGCATCGGCGCGTTCGGAGGTGCGGTTGACCACCCACAGTTCGCCGATGCCGGCATCGAGCAGGGCCGGCGACACGCCGCGCGCGGCGCCGCCAGCACCGAGCATCAGCACCCGGCGGCCGCGCAGGTCCAGGCGGCGGCGTTCGGTGAGGTCGTGCACCAGGCCAACGCCGTCGGTGTTGTCGCCGTGCCACTGGCCGTTGCGCCGGCTCAGTGTGTTGGCGGCACCGGCGCGGCGCGCGCGATCGCTGGCTTCGGTGCACAGGGCCAGGGCGCGCTCCTTGTGCGGCAGCGTGATGTTGGCGCCCAGGCCGCCGCCGGCAGCGAAGGCGCCCAGGGCGTTGGCGAAGTCTTCCGGCGAGGCGTCGATGGCGGCGTACTGCATCGCGATACCCAGCTGGGTGCCGAATGCGGCGTGGATGCGCGGCGACAGCGAGTGCACCACCGGGTGTCCGAACACGGCGTAACGGGCAGTCATGTCAGTCCTCCTTGAGCCAGCGCGCGACGTCGAGCGCGAAATAGGTGAGCACGCCGTCGGCGCCGGCGCGCTTGAAGCCCAGCAACGCCTCGAGCACGCAGGCGCGTTCGTCCAGCCAGCCGTTCATGGCCGCGGCCTTGAGCATCGCGTACTCGCCGCTCACCTGGTAGGCGAAGGTCGGCACGCCGAAGTGGTCCTTCACCCGGCGCACGATGTCCAGGTAGGGCATGCCGGGTTTGACCATCACCATGTCGGCGCCTTCGTCCAGGTCCAGGCCGACTTCGCGCAGGGCTTCGTCGGAATTGCCCGGGTCCATCTGGTAGGTTTTCTTGTCGCCCTTGCCCAGGGCGCCGGCGCTGCCGACGGCGTCGCGGAAGGGCCCGTAAAAGGCCGAGGCGTACTTGGCCGAATACGCCAGGATGCGCGTGTTTACATGGCCGGATTCTTCCAGCGCTTCGCGGATGGCGCCGATGCGGCCGTCCATCATGTCGCTGGGCGCCACCACGTCGGCGCCGGCGTCGGCGTGCGAGAGGGCCTGCTTCACCAAGGCTTCGACGGTGTCGTCGTTGGCCACGTAGCCGTCACCATCCACCAAGCCGTCCTGGCCGTGCGAGGTGTAGGGGTCGAGCGCGACGTCGGTGATCACGCCCAGCTGCGGGAACTCGCGCTTCAGGGCGCGGATGGCGCGCTGGGCCAGGCCGTCGTCGGCCCAGGCCGCGGCGGCGTCAAGCGACTTGGCTTCGGGCGCGGTGACCGGGAACAGCACCACCGCCGGGATGCCCAGCGCAACGGCGTCGGCGGCGGTGCGCAGCAGTTCGTCCACCGACTGGCGTTCAACGCCCGGCATCGAGGCCACCGGGGCGCGGCCGTCGGGCTCGTGGATGAACACGGGCAGGATCAGGTCATCGGCCGACAGCCGGTGCTCACGCACCAGCCGGCGGGAAAAATCGTCGCGGCGCAGGCGGCGCGGGCGCGTGTACGGAAAGGCCATCGGGCGGGCTCGTCGTGATCGTCCCGCCCATGATACGCCGCCCGGCGAAACAGCAAGGGGGGCCGGACGGGCCGGCCCCCATGCCTGGGTCAACGCTGGCGTGCAGCGCAGCTGGCGATGCGGCCCTTGTCGCGGCCTTCGATCAAGCCGGCCTCGGCCAGGTCATTGGCGTAGCCCACTACGCAGCTGACGTACTGACCGCGGTTGGGCGCGAAGGCCGAGCACACCAGGCCCCGCGCCTCGAGGCTGGCGCCGATCGCAACACCGTCCGGGTTCACCACCGGAATTCCCAGGTCGCATTCGCCCAGCCGGGCATTGCGGTCCTGGGTTTTCCAGCCGGTGTCGCGGAACAGCGCCGGCGTCAGGTCCACGTCGATGTCGGCGCGCAGGGTGCCGGTGATCGACGGTTCCATCAGCGCATTCGGGTTCAGCGCCGTGTCGAAGTGCGAGAAGGTCGAACCGGGCGCCAGCGCCGCCGGTGTGTTCAGGCGCACGCGGCCGGCGTCGTCGGCACCGACGCGGCGCAGCGGGTCGAGCACCGCCGCCACCGCCACGCCGGGTGCCAGCGCACGCAGCTGCGCGCCGCCGTCCTGGCTGATGCCCAGCACCGGGATGGTGACGGCCGGATTGACGCCACCCGGCTCGACCACGCCCGGCACGTTGTTGGCGACCAGCACGCCCACCGCGCCGGCGGCCTGGGCATTGAGCGCCTTGGTGTCGAAGGTGCAACCGCCCCGGTCGACCAGCGCGATCCTGCCGGCGACGTCGGCCGCGTTCACCAGCGCCGTGCAGGCATCGGTGCCGGCGCCCTCGCCGTCATCGGCCGCCGCCACGGTGCCTGAGAAAGTGCCGTCGGTGACCGCCGGGCCCAGGCTCGAGCGTCCCACCGGCAACGGGTCGGCAAGCCCTGCCACGTCAAGCGCCAGCTGCGCGTCGAGATAGCCCGGCGCCACCGCCGACACATCCGGCCCGGTCCAGACGGTGCCGCCGGCGTCGCGCACCGCAAAGGCGCGCTCGGCCGCGGTCATGTCGAGGAAAGACTTGCCGACCGTGTTGTTGAAGGCGTTCGACAGGTAAACATCCGGGAAACCGCCCAGGTAACTGCCGTTCCCCAGGCTCAGGAAGCTCTGGAAGCCGATGCCGTGGCCGATCTCGTGCATCACCACGTTGAGGAAGTTCACCGTACCGGCGGGCGTCTGGCCGTCCAGGCCGTAATACCAGTCGGCGCCGCCCAGGCAGGCCGGGTCGCCGCTGATGCGGCTGTTGAACTGGGAAATGATGTCCAGCCCGCCGGGGTTGACGTCGAAGCCGACGATCGATTCGGTCAGTGCCACGTTGTGCCAGGTATTGGGCCGGGTCGCGCCCGGGAAGTCGCGGAAGATCTGGGTGGTGCCGGCCGAACCGAGCACGGCGCCGGTTTCCGTGCAGGCCTGCGGGATGAAACGCGCACCCACGTTGATCGGCACGTCGGACTGCATGATCGCGCCCCACATGCGCGCCGCGTAGGCGTAGGCGACCTGGCGCTGTTCGCCGAGCGTCGTGCCGGGGTTGCCGCCCTGCGGCGCGCGCGGGGTCGGGTCGTCGAGGCCGGCGCCGGTGCCGGCGTCAAGGTTGACCACCACGATCTCGGCCGCGAGCGCCGGCGTGGCGGCGAAGGCGGCCGCCAGGGCCAGGGCGAGTACGGACTTAGTCGTGCGCATGATCGACCTCCCCGGCGTCGCCGTGGCGGGTGACCAAGCGGCCGTCAGCGGTGCGGGTGACCACGAGCTCGCTGTCGAAGCTCTCGGGCACCATCATCGATACCGAACCATCGGCGTGGCGGACCTGGGTCTGCAATGCCTCGGCTTCGGTGGCCGGTCGAACGAGCGTGGCCACGCCCGGGGCGGCGATCGGGCCACGTTCGCGCTTGAGTCGCTCGGCGTCGCGTGCGAGGGCACGATCCTCGGCGGCGGTGGTGGCGCGCAGGCGGCCGGTGTCGCGGTCGATGGCCGTCTTGCTGCCCGGTTCTTCGGGGGTGGGTTGGTCCGCGGCGGCCGCGGGAAGGGTCAGGAACAGCGCCATCGCCAACGAAGCGGCGAGGGGCCGGGGTGCAAGGATAGTCATGCGGGGCTCCAGAACAGGTGGAAGGGCATGGGGGTGGGGGTCCCCGTTCCGGAGGCTGGTGCTGGCATGATCATGGTTCGATGAAGACCACGTCATCACCGCGAGAAGGCCTGCCCCGCCAGGCCCGTGCCTGCCTGTGGGTGATCGCCGCGCTGGTGCTGGCCTGCTGGGCCGGGCCCTGGCTGCTGGGCCTGCCCGACCCGCACCGTCCGGACTGGACCGCGCTGTCGGCGCCGCCTTCGCTTTCGAACGGGCACTGGTTCGGCACCGATGCGATCGGCCGCGACATTCTTTCGCGCACGCTGGCCGGCGGACGGCTGTCGCTCACTATCGGCGCCCTGGCGACGATCGTCGCGCTGGTGATCGGCCTGGCCTACGGCGCCATCGCCGGTTACGCCGGCGGCCGCATCGAACGCGCGATGGTGCGTGGGCTGGACGTCCTTTCGGCCTTGCCCTTCCTGTTGATCGTGATCCTGCTGCTGGCGCTGTTCGGGCGTTCGCTGTGGCTGCTGCTGGCGGCGATCGGCGGCTACGTATGGATCGACCTGGCCCGCGTTGCCCGCGCCGAGGCCGCGCGCCTGCGCGACATGCCGTTCGTGCTGGCGGCACGCGCCGCCGGTGCCCGCTTCGACCAGGTGCTGCGCTGGCACCTGCTGCCCAACCTGCTGCCACTGGGCCTGGTGTACCTGGGCCTGATCCTGCCGCAGGCGATCCTGGTGGAAAGTTTCCTGGGCTTCCTGGGCCTGGGCGTGGACGAACCGGCGGCCAGCTGGGGCGGCCTGCTGGGCGAAGGCACCCAGGAGCTCGACATCGCACCCTGGTCGCTGCTGTTCCCCGCCGGTTTCCTGGTGGCGACGCTGGCGGCCTTCCAGTTCCTGGGCGACGGCCTGCGCGACTGGCTGGACGTGCGCGGGGAGGGCAGGTGAGCCAACTCTTGCTGCACGGCCTGGAAGTGCACGCCGGCGAACGCCGCCTGCTGGGCCCGGTAAGCCTGGTCCTTCCCGCCGGCGAATGCCTGGGCCTGGTCGGCGAAAGCGGCAGCGGCAAAAGCCTGACCATCGCCGCGCTGCTGGGCCTGCTGCCACCCGGCCTGACCGCCCGCGGGGAAATCGACCTCGACGGCGAACGCCTGCCCCTGGGCGGCGCCCGCCACGCCACCCTGCCCGGCCGCGTGCTGGCCTGGGTGCCGCAGGACCCGCAGGCAGCGCTGCACCCGCTGCGCACGCTCGGCGCGCAGCTGGAGGAATCGCTGCGTTTGCTGCGCGGACTCGACCGCGCCGGCGCCCGCCGGGAGGCGATCGCGCTGTTCGAACGCCTGCAGCTGCCGGCGCCGGCGCAGATGCTGAACCGGTACGCGCACCAGCTGTCCGGCGGCCAGCGCCAGCGCGTGCTGCTGGCCCTGGCCCTGGCCGGCAATCCGCGCGTGCTGCTGGCCGACGAGCCCACCTCGGCCCTGGACCCGCGCCTGGCGCGCGAAGCCCTGGAAATGTTGGACACGCTGCGCAACGACCTGGGCGTGTCGGTTCTGCTGGTAAGCCACGACCTGCCCCTGGTCGCCCGCCACGCCGGCCAGCTGGCGATCCTGCGCCAGGGCGAAGTGGTGGAGCAGGGTGCCAGCGCCGCGATTTTTGCCGCCCCGCGCCACACCTATACCCGCGAACTGCTGGCGGCCGACCGGCTGCCGGCCCCGGACGCGCCGGCGCCCGGCGCCGAACTGCTGCGCCTGGACACCGTGCAGGTGGCCTACCCGGGGCAGGCCCGGCCCGCCGTCACCGGCATCAGCCTGGCCCTGCACCGCGGCGAATGCCTGGCCCTGGTCGGCGAAAGCGGCAGCGGCAAGTCCAGCCTCGGTCGCGCGCTGCTGCGGCTGCTTCGGCAGGGGGTCGGCGGCCGCATCCAATTCGACGGCGAAGACCTGCTGGCTGCGGGCAGCGGGCGGCTGCGCGCGCTGCGCCGGCGAATCGGCGTGGTTTTCCAGGACCCGTATGCCTCGCTCGACCCGCGCATGCGGGTACGCGACCTGGTGGCCGAACCGCTGCGCATCCACGGCATCACGCCGGCGCCGGGCCGGGCGGCCCATGTCGCCGGATTGCTCGAGTCGGTCGGGCTGGCGCCGGAACTGGCCGCACGTTTCCCGCACCAGCTTTCCGGCGGCCAGCGCCAGCGTGTCGCCATCGCCCGCGCCCTGGCCACTGGCCCGGACCTGCTGGTCTGCGACGAGGCGGTGTCGGCGCTCGACGCCCAGCACCGCGCCGGCGTGCTGGCCCTGCTGGCGAAGCTCAAGCGCGAACGCGGCCTGGCCCTGCTGTTCATCACCCACGACTGGCAGGCTGCCCGGGCCCTGGCCGAACGCTGCGCGGTGCTCGCCGACGGCCGGTTGGTGGCCTTGGGCCCGACCGCCGAAGTGCTGGCCGGCGGCCGCGCGGCGGGCTGATATAGTCGGGCCGACCTTCAGGGGAAGGGTTCACTTTTTGAAGCCACGCAGTCCGCTTTCGTCCAGCGTTGCCACCGCCACGCCGCCACCCGCCGGCCCGGTGCGGCTGCGCGCCGAAGATCCCGCCGAACTCGCCGCCGAGGTCCAGCGCCTGCGGGTGGACGTCGAACGCCTGGGCCGGGCCGAGCGCCTGCAGCGCGCCCTGTTCGCGATTTCCGACCTGGCCAGCTCCGGCGAAGACACCGCCACGGTGATGCGCGGCCTGCACGAAATCGTCGGCCGGCTGATGTACGCCGAGAACTTCTACATCGTGCGCTACTCGCCGGAAACGGACACGATGCGCTTCATCTACTTCGCCGACAGCCAGGACCCCATCTGCCCGGATCCGGACGAAGAAATCCCCGGCTCGGAGATGGGCAACAGCCTCACCCTGGCGCTTATCCGCCACGGCAAGCCGGTACTGGGCCCCTCGACCGACGTGCGCCTGGAACTGGGCGTCGGCCGCGACGAAACCCTGGGCCCGGACAGCGAAGACTGGCTGGGCGTGCCGATGGTGGACGAAGGCGTGGTGCGCGGCGCCGTGGTGGTGCAAAGCTACGACCCGAACACCCGCTACAGCGAAGACGACCGCGCCCTGCTCGGTTACGTGGCCCAGCACATCCTGACCGCGCTGGCCCGCCGCGACGCCAAGGAAGAACTGGAACGCCGCGTCGACGAACGCACCAGCGAACTTCGCCAGCAGGTCGCCGAACGCGAACGCAGCGAACGCCTGCAGGCGGCGCTGTTCCGCATCGCCGAACAGGCCGGCCGCAGCGAAAGCATCGAGGTTTTCTACGCCGAAGTGCACGGCATCGTCAGCGCCCTGCTCGACGCCCGCAACTTCTTCATCGCCCTGCTCACGCCCGACGGCCAGGAGCTGGACTTCCCGTATTCGGTGGACGAACGCGACCAGGCGCGCCCACGCCGCAAGCTGGCCCGCGGCCTCACCGAGTTCGTTCTGGCCTCGGGCGAGCCGCTGCTGACCGACCGCAACGGCATCCACAGCCTGGTCGCCGAAGGCAAGGTGCAGTCCTTCGGCACGCCTTCTGTGTGCTGGCTGGGCGTGCCGCTGCAGATCGAAGGCACCGTCGCCGGCGTCATCGCGGTGCAGAGCTACACGCCCGATTACCTGTACACCCGGCGCGACCAGGAGCTGCTGAGCTTCGTGTCCTTCCACATCGCCCAGGCGCTGGAGCGCCGGCAGGCGCATGAATCGCTGCGCGAGGCCTACGCCGAGCTTGAACAGCGCGTGGCCGCGCGCACCAGCGAACTGGCCGACGCCAACCGCGAGTTGCTCGACCAGATCTCGGTGCGCGAGCGCATGGAGCACAAGCTCAAGCACGAGGCCATGCACGACACCCTGACCGGCCTGCCCAACCGCAGCCACCTGCTGGGGCGCATGGGCCTGGCGCTGTCGCGCTACCGCTACGATCCCAAGCAGCTGTTCGCGGTGCTGTTCCTCGACCTCGACCGCTTCAAGGTGGTCAACGACTCGGTCGGCCACCTGGTCGGCGACGAGTTGCTGAAGGAAGCCGCGCGCCGCATCAGCCGCTGCGTGCGCGACCCGGACATGGTGGCGCGCCTGGGCGGCGACGAGTTCGCCATCGTGCTCGACTTCATCCACACCATCGACGACGCGGTGGCGGTGGCCGAACGGGTCATCACCTCGCTGGCCGAGCCGATGCGCATCGCCGGCAAGGAGCTCTACACCTCTGCCAGCATCGGCATCGCCCTGGTGGACCCGCGCTACCGCAGCCCGGAAGAGCTGCTGCGCGATGCCGACGTGGCCATGTACCGCGCCAAGGCCACCGGCCGGCAGCGTTTCGCCATCTTCGACGAACACCTGCACGAAGCCGCGCTCAAGCTGCTTGAACTCGAAGGCGACCTGCGCCGCGCGCTGCACCGCCAGGAATTCGTGCCGCACTACCAGCCCATCCTGAGCCTGGCCGACGGCCGCCTGGTCGGCTTCGAGGCGCTGATGCGCTGGCACCATCCGGTGCGCGGGCTGTGCATGCCCGACGATTTCCTGGGCACGGCCGAAGAAACCGGCAGCCTCGAACACATGGACTGGCAGCTCTACGACCTGGTCTGCAAGGACATCCGCCGGCTTTCGGTCGGCCGCGCCTACACCACGCTCAATGTGTCGCCGCGGCACCTGCGCGCGCCCGACTTCGACCAGCGCTTGCTTGAACTGATGTCCCGCCACAACGTGCGCCCGGCCAGCCTGCGCCTGGAAGTCACCGAGGGCGCGCTGCTTGAACAGCCCGAAGAAGTGCAGTCCTGCCTGGGCCGCCTGCGCGATGCCGGCGTGATGACCCTGCTCGACGACTTCGGCACCGGTTATTCGTCGCTGAGCTACCTGCACCGCTTCCCGCTGCACGGCCTGAAGATCGACCGCAGCTTCGTGCACGAGCTGCGCAGCGGCGAAAGCGGCGGCAGCACCGCCATCGTGCGCGCGATCCGCCTGCTGGCTGATTCGCTGGGCCTGGAAGTTATCGCCGAAGGCATCGAATCCGAAGAACAGCGCTACCAGCTGCGCCTGCTCGGCCTGGGCCTGGGCCAGGGTTACCTGTTTTCCAAACCAGCCTCGGCCGACGAGATACTGCAACGTTATGGTCTATCCGTGGACTGACCCCGTCGCACCCGGCGCGTTATGGTCGGGTACTTGTTCAAGCAGACGGAGAAAACCATGGGATTGCTGGTCGACGGCAAGTGGCAGGACGCCTGGTACGACACCAAGAAGAGCGGCGGTCGCTTCGAGCGCTCGAAGTCGAAGTTCCGCAACTGGGTCACCGCCGACGGTGCCCCCGGGCCTGAAGGCGAAGGCGGCTTCAAGGCCGAACCCGGGCGTTACCACCTGTATGTCTCGCTGGCCTGCCCCTGGGCGCATCGCACGCTGATCTTCCGGCGCCTGAAGGGGCTGGAGAAGATGATCGACGTGTCGGTGGTGAACTGGCTGATGGGCAATCAGGGCTGGACCTTCGAACCCGGGCCCGGCGTGGTTCCCGACCCGGTGTTCGGCGTGGACAGGCTGTACAAGCTTTACCTCAAGGCCGACCCAAGCTATTCCGGACGCGTCACCGTGCCGGTGCTGTGGGACCGCGAGCGCGCCACCGTGGTCAGCAACGAATCGGCCGACATCATCCGCATGTTCAACAGCGCCTTCGACGACATCGGCGCGGCGCCGGGCGACTATTACCCGGAACTGCGACGCGCGGAGATCGACAAGGTCAATCGCCGCGTCTACGACGACGTCAACAACGGCGTGTACAAAGCCGGCTTCGCCACCACCCAGGAAGCCTATGAAGATGCCGTGGTGCCGCTGTTCGCCGCGCTGGACTGGCTGGAAGAACGGCTGGCGAAAACCCGCTACACCTGCGGCGATGCGCTGACCGAAGCCGACTGGCGGCTGTTCACCACGCTCATCCGTTTCGACGCGGTGTACGTGGGCCACTTCAAGTGCAACCTGCGCCGCATCGCCGACTACCCGAACCTGTCGGGTTTCCTGCGCGAGCTCTACCAGCTGCCCGGCATCGCCGAAACGGTGGATTTCCGGCACATCAAGGGCCACTACTACCAGAGCCACGACATGATCAATCCGACCGGCATCGTGCCCAAGGGGCCAATCCTGGACCTGGAGGCGCCGCACGGGCGGGGGTAGCGGTTGGCGGCCTGGGCCGCCGGCGCCGGATTGGCCGAATTCCGGGAATAGTCACGTTAATAAGACTATGCTTCACAAACCCCGGCTAAGTTACTGGCAACCATGACTTTCATGTCCCCGCTCCTGCCCCTGCCGATGCCCCTCGCGCCCCTTGCCTGGCTGACGGGCCTGCGCCGGGTTCCGGACAACAGCGTGGTCACCGTGCACCGCTTCGGGCGCTTCGTCCGCGCCCTGGGCCCGGGCTGGCGCTGGACCCTGCCGGGGCTTGATCAACTGGGCCGGCCGGTCTGCCTGATCGGCCACCACCTGTCGGTGGTCGGCGCCGACGGCACCGAAGTCGAGCTTTATTACCAGATCCTGGACCCGGCCCTGGCCGGGGAGGCCCTGGACGACATCGACGCCCTGGTCATCCGCGAGGCCCTGCCCCTGCTGGACGCGCCCACCGGCGCGGATGAGCTGAAGACCGCCATGAACCAGCAGCTGGGCCCCAAGGGCCTGCGCGTCATCCGCTGCCGCTTCGCCTGAAAACCGGGTTGTCGCCATAATGGCGGCATGAATCCGCTTTCCCACCTCCTGCCCGAGCTTGAAGCCGGGCTGGTCGCGCTCGGCCTGGCGCCGCAGCCGCTGGCCGGCCGGCTGCTGGACTACCTGGCCCTGCTCGACCGCTGGAACCGCACCTACAACCTGACCGCCGTGCGCGACCCGCGCGAAATGGTGGGCAAACATCTGCTCGACTCGCTGTCGATGTGGCGCCACGTGCGCCCGGGCACCCTGGCCGACCTGGGCACCGGCCCGGGCCTGCCCGGCATCCCGCTGGCCCTGGCCGTGCCGGGCCTGCAGGTCACCCTGGTCGAAAGCATCGCCAAGAAGACCCGCTTCCTGCGCGAAGTGGTTCGAACGCTCGGCCTGGACAACGTGCGCGTGCTCGAATCCCGGGCCGAAGCGGTGGACGAACCCGGCGCCTTCGACCAGATCACCGCCCGCGCCATGGACACCCTGGCCGGCATCCTGGCCGTCGGTGGCCACCTGCTGGCGCCGGACGGCCGCCTTCTGGCCATGAAGGGCCAGCGCCCCGACGCCGAAATCGCCGCCCTGCCGCCCGGCTGGCGGGTGGAAGCCCTTGAAACCCTGGTGGTTCCGGGGCTGGAAGGCGACCGCCACCTGGTCACGGTCACCCGTGACCCGGCCAAGCCGGCATAATCCCCGGTCCAGGCCGCGCAAGGAGATCGCATGGGTCGCATCATCGCCATCGCCAACCAGAAGGGCGGGGTCGGCAAGACCACCTCCGCCGTGAACCTGGCCGCCGCGCTGGCGCAGACGCCCCGGCGTGTGCTGCTGGTCGACATGGACCCCCAGGGCAACGCGACCATGGCCTCGGGCGTGGACAAGCGCGAGCTGGACAATTCCGCCTGCGAAGTCCTGCTGGGCGAATGTTCGGCCGAATCGGTGGTGGTGAAGTCGCCGGAAGGTTTCGACCTGCTGCCCGGCAACATCGACCTGACCGCCGCCGAAATCCGGCTGATGGACGAAACGGCCCGCGAACAGCGCCTCAAGACCGCGCTGGCCCCGCTGCGCGACCGCTACGACTACCTGATCATCGACTGCCCGCCCTCGCTGTCGCTGCTCACGCTCAACGCCCTGGCCGCGGCCGACGGCGTGATCGTGCCGATGCAGTGCGAATACTTCGCGCTCGAAGGCCTCAGCTCGCTGGTGGACACCATCAATGCGCTCAAGGGCAAGTTGAACCCCCAGCTCGAGATCGACGGCATCGTGCGCACCATGTTCGACGTGCGCAACAACCTGGCCAACGCCGTGTCGGGCGAACTGACCCGGCACTTCGGCGACAAGGTGTTCCGCTCGATCATCCCGCGCAACGTGCGCCTGGCCGAAGCGCCCAGCCACGGGCAGTCCATCGTCGGCTACGACCGCGGCAGCCGGGGCGGCATTGCCTACCTGGGCCTGGCCGGCGAAATCGTTCGCCGCGAGAAGAAGATCCACAAGGAGATGGCATGAGCAGCAAGAAGCGCGGCCTCGGCCGCGGCCTCGACGCCCTGCTGGGCACCGGCAACAAGGGCGCGGCGCCTGCGGGCGACGACGCGTCCGGCGGCGAGGGCCTGCACACGCTGCCCATCGACCAGCTCCAGCCCGGCAAGTACCAGCCGCGCAGCGGCATGGACCCCGACAAGCTCACCGAGCTGGCCGAGTCCATCAAGGCCCAGGGCCTGATCCAGCCGATCGTCGTGCGCAGCATCGGCAAGGACAAGGCCGGCGTCGCGCGCTACGAAATCATCGCCGGCGAACGCCGCTGGCGCGCCGCCACCCAGGCCGGCCTGACCGACGTGCCGGTGGTGCTGCGCGAGGTCGACGACCGCGCCTCGATCGCGATGGCGCTTATCGAGAACATCCAGCGCGAAGACCTCAACCCGCTCGAAGAAGCCCTGGCCCTGAGCCGGCTGATCGACGAGTTTTCCCTTACCCACCAGCAGGCCGCCGAAGCCGTGGGCCGTTCGCGCGCCTCGGTGTCGAACCTGCTGCGCCTGCTCGAACTGCCCGAAGGCATCCGCAAGCTGCTAGAAGACCGCCAGCTGGAAATGGGCCACGCCCGCGCCCTGCTCACCCTGGCGCCGCAGGCCGCGCTGGCCCTGGCCCGCGAAGCCGTGGCCGAAGGCTGGTCGGTGCGCGAGGTCGAGCGTCGTGCCCAGCTGATGGCCAAGGGCCAGATCCCCGGCAAGAAGCCCACGAAGGGGCCGGAGAAAAAGTCCGACGCCGACATCGCCGCGCTCGAGCGCGAGCTGTCGGAAAAACTGGGCGCCAAGGTCGCCGTGCAGCACGGCCGCGGCGGCCGCGGCAAACTGGTTATCAGTTACCACGGCCTGGACAGCCTGGAAGGCATCCTCGAACGCCTGCGCGGCTGATCCGGATAGCCAAGTTTTAACAGGCCACCTGCGAGAATCCCCCACCGATTCCCGCCCAGGCCCATCCACCCCGTGAGTTCACCGCAGCTGTCCGTCGTCATCCCCGCCTTCAACGAAGAAGGCAACGTGCTGGCGCTGCTGGCCGAAACCGTGGCCGCCCTGCGCGGCGTGCTGGACTTCGAAGTGATCTTCGTCGACGACCACAGCCGCGACGGCACCCTGGCGCTGCTGCAGGGCGCCCGGGCGACGGCCCCGGAACTGCGGGTGCTGGCGCACGAAGTGCAATCGGGCCAGAGCACCGCCATCCGCAACGGGGTGAAAGCCGCCCGCGCGCCCTGGGTCGCCACGCTCGACGGCGACGGACAGAACGATCCGGCCGACCTGCCAAAGCTCGTGGCCGCCCGCGATGCCGGCCCGGCCGACGTGAAGCTCTACGCCGGCTGGCGGGTCAACCGCCAGGACAGCGGCAGCAAGAAGTGGGCCTCGAAGTGGGCCAACAGCATCCGCTCGCGCATGCTGCGCGACGCCACGCCCGACACCGGCTGCGGCACCAAACTGTTCGAACGGGCCGCTTTCCTCGACCTGCCCTATTTCGACCACATGCACCGCTACCTGCCCGCGCTGATGCAGCGCGCCGGCTGGCGCACCACCAGCGTGCCGGTGAACCACCGGCCGCGCGGGGCCGGCGCCTCCAAATACACCAACCTGGGCCGCGCCCTGGTCGGCATCCGCGACCTGATGGGCGTGGCCTGGCTGATCACCCGCAGCCGCCGCACCGCCGTGCGCGAACTGGAGTAAGGCCATGATGAACCAGGAAATCATGTGGCTGGACTGGTCCGGCCTGCACGTCACCCCGTGGAAGCTGATCGGCTACACCGGCGCGCTGATGTTCGGCGGGCGCTGGGTGGTCCAGTTCTTCGCCTCGCGCCGGGCCGGCAAGCCGGTGATCCCCCGGGTGTTCTGGTACATGAGCCTGGTCGGGGCCATGATGACCCTGAGCTACTTCCTGTTTTCGTCCAAGCAGGACTCCGTGGGCGTGCTGCAGAACCTCTTCCCCACCTTCACCGCCGCCTACAGCCTGTACCTGGACATCCAGCACCGCGGCTGGCACCGGGACCGCGCCGGGCATTAGCCCCCTGTGGATAAGTATTGCCCCCGGGCCTGCCTGCGGGCATAATGCGCGGCTCGCTCCGCAATTGCCCCCAGGCCCTAGCCCCGGTAGTGCGATCCCGGCCTCTGGCGGAGCGTTCGCTGTATCCCGCATCGCATGCGCCTGCAGGCCCTCCGGCCCGCCGCGCGGGGCCGCCGCCGCCCGGGCTATGGGCGGCCAGTCCTGACCCAGGAGTTCCACAATGAGCCGAGTTTGCCAAGTTACCGGCAAGGGTGTGCAGAGCGGCAACAACGTCTCGCATGCCAACAACCGTACCCGCCGCCGTTTCCTTCCCAACCTGCACGAGCGCCGCTTCTGGGTAGCCTCGGAAAACCGTTGGATCAAACTGCGTGTTTCCATGAACGCCCTGCGCACCATCGACAAGAACGGCATCGACTCCGTCCTGGCCGAAATGCGCGCCCGCGGCGAAAAGATCTGAGGAGGACTGAACCATGGCATCCAAGCGCGACAAGATCCGCCTGACGTCTTCTGCCGGCACCGGTCATTTCTACACGACCGACAAGAACAAGAAGACCACCCCGAACAAGATGGAGATCAAGAAGTACGATCCCGTCGTCCGCAAGCACGTGATGTACAAGGAAGGCAAGATCAAGTAAGCCCCACGACTTCGATCGCTTCCTGAAAAACCCGCCCTCGTGGCGGGTTTTTTTATTGCAGCGGCGAATCCAGGCGCAGGCCGAGCATGAAGGTCCGCCCCGGCGCCGGCTCGAAGTAGCGGCCGTTGCCTTCGTTGACGATCACCGAACCGATGACCTGGCGGTCGGCCAGGTTGTCGATGCGTGCCCAGGCGGTCCAGCGGCCGTTGCCGAAGCGCTGCTCGGCGCCCAGGCCCAGCAGGGCGTGGCCGGGCGCGGCGGCGCTGTTGGCGTCGTTGGCGTAGAAGCGGCTGCTGGCGCGGGCCTCGAGCCACAGGTCGGTGCGTTCGCCGGCCTGCCAGCGCAGTTCGGCCCAGGCCATGCGCGTGGCGATGCCGGGCAGGCGCCGGCCGGCCTCGATGCGCAGGCCATCGGCGCAGGGCGGCGTGTCGCAAGCCGGCACGTCGCGCCGGTAGCGCGCGTCGAGCCAGGTGGCGCTGGCGGCCAGCGACCAGGCCGGCGCCAGCTCCAGCGCCAGCGACAGTTCGGCGCCGCGGCGGCGGGTCAGGCCGGCATTGTCGAACACCGTGCGGCCGCCCTGGCTGGCGGCCACCACCAGTTCGTCGGTGGTCGTGGCCTGGAACAGCGCCACATCACCCTGCCAGCGCGCCTGTTGCCAGCGCAGGCCAAATTCGACGTGCCGGCTCAGTGCCGGCGCCAGGTCGTTCAGGCCACTGGCGCCGTCGCTGCGATACGCCAGTTCGGCGAAGGTCGGGGTCTCGAAGCCGCGGCCGGCGTTGGCGTAAAGGCTGGTCCGTTCGCTGGCCCGGTACAGCACGCCCACCACCGGCGACACCCGCGAATACCGGCGCGTGCCGCTGTCGTCGGGATTGCCGGGGCGCACGTAGCGGTCGAGCGAGTCGAAGCGCACCCGGCTGCTGCGCAAGCCACCGTTGAAACGCCAGCGCTCGGCCGGCTGCCAGTCCGCCTGCAGGTACACGTCGTCGCTGCGCACCGCGTTGTCTTCGTCACGGCGCAGGGCGCCGACCACGCCAAGCTGGCTGCCGATGAAGTTTTCGAAACCCAGGCGGGTTTCGTCCGCCCGCTCCTGGCTGGCGCCCAGCACCAGCGACAGCGTGTCCGTGGCCTGCCAGCGCCAGCGCGCGTCGAACCCACGGTAGTCGCGGTCCAGGTCGATCACGCCGCCGCCCGAGGTCGGGCTGGCCTGCACGAACACCGGGATCGACAGCACCTGGAAGGTCTGGCGGCGGCCGGTGTAGGCCACCAGGGCCAGCTCGTGGCCTTCGCCGACCGGCTGCGCGAAGCGGGCACCCAGCTGCTGCTGCGACACGGTCTTGCGGGTGTCGAACAGCAGCGCGCCCTGGCTCGAAGCGCGGCGGTCGCCGGCAAGCTGGGCGGCGCTCAGGCCCTGCGGGTCGTCGGCGGCCAGGTCGAGGTGGTTGCCGAGCACCGTCCACTCGCCGCCACGCGAGGTCTGCCCGCGCAGCTGCAGCTGGGCGCCATCGCGGCGCCAGGCCGAATGCCGGCGGTAGCCGTCGGCGGCCGCGCGCTGCACGTCCAGCCGCAGCCCGGCGCTTGCGGCCACCGGCCCGCGCCAGGACGCCGATGCACGCCACAGACCGTCGGAGCCGGCCAGGCCTTCGGCGCCGGCTTCGGCAACCGCCGGCGGCGCCTCGCTGAAAACCGACACCACGCCGCCGCTGGAATTGCCGTAAAGCACCGAAAACGGGCCGCGCAGCACCTCGATGCGTTCGGCGGCCGGCAACAGGAAGTGGGAAACCTGGCCCTGGCCGTCGGGCATCGTCGCCGGGATGCCATCGGCGTACAGGCGCACCCCGCGCACGCCGAAGCTCGCGCGCGTGCCGAAGCCGCGGATCGACAGCTGCACGTCCTGGGCCTGGTTCTGGCGTTCGCGCACCACCACGCCCGGGATGCGCGGCAATGACTCGGCCAGCGAAAGTGCGGCGCGGCCACCGCGCAGGTCGCCGGCGTCGAGCACGCTGATCGCCGCCGGCACGTCCAGCCGCGGCAGCGGCTGGCGCGTGGCGGTGACGACCAGCGGCTCAAGCTGCACCGGCGTTTCCTGAGCACAAACGCCCGCCGCGGCGCCCAGCCCCGCCAGCGCGGGCAGCAGCAGCCAGCGCAAGGCGTGGGTCACAGCTGCGAACGCAGCGGGATGATCGCCGTTTCCATGAACTTCTCGGTCCAGGGGCGTTCGCTCCACTTCTGGTGGTCGTAGATTTCGCAGCGGCGCATGTCGGCCTCGAAGACCTCGGTCATGGCCAGGGCGAAGTCGCGGTCGTAGATGTTGAGGCTGGCTTCGTCGTTGAGATGGAAGCTGCGTTCGTCGAAATTGGTCGAACCCACCGACACCATGAAATTGTCCACGATCATCATCTTCACGTGCATCATCGTCGGCTTGTATTCGTAGACCTCGGCGCCGGCCTCCAGCAGCGGGCCCCAGAGTTTCTTGGAGGCGATGGAGACGGTTTCCGAATCCATATGTTCGCCGGGCACCAGGATGCGCACCTTCACGCCGCGTTCGATGGCGGCCAGCATGGCCTCCAGCGCCAGTTCGTCGGGCACGAAATATGAAGCCTGGATATCCAGGCTCTGTTCGGCCGCGGCGATGGCCATCAGGTACATCAGGTGCATCGTGGCGCCGCCGCCCACGGGCGAGCTGATGAACATCTGCGCGTCCATTTCCCCGGCCTCGGACTGCGGCGGGAAGTAGGTTTCGCCGTGCAGGATTTCGCCGGTGGACTTGATCCAGTTGTCGTTGAACGCCGCCTGCAGCTGCGACACCACCGGGCCACGCACGCTGAAATGCATGTCCCGCCAGTGATCCGGATCCTCTGCGTCGCCCGACCAGATGTCGGCGATGCCGACGCCGCCGGTGAAACCCAGCTTGCCGTCGACGATCAGCAGCTTGCGGTGGGTGCGGTTGTTCAGGCGGCTGATGTTGTACCACTTCAGCGGACGGTACAGCTCCACCCGCACGCCGGCGTCTTCCATCAGCGCCACCAGCTCCTGGTCCATCTTCAGGCCGCCGACCCAGTCGACGATGACGTTGACCTTCACGCCGTCGCGGGCGCGTTCGGCGAAGGCCTCGGCGAACTCCACGCCGACTCCACCCGACCAGTAAATATAGGTCTCGAAGTTGATGGTCTTTTCCGCGGACCGGATCGCCTCGAGCATCGCCGGGAAGATTTCCTCGCCGTTGTTGTAGGCCTCGACGTGGTTGCCGTTGACCACGGACGGGCCCAGCATCGAGCCGACCTCGCGACGGAACTGGGAGCTGCCGATGCCATGCAGGTGCTCGACCTTGCGCTCGAGCTGGCGTTCGGGAACGTCGAAATTCGCGGCGATGGCGATGCCCACGATGGTGAGCACCACCGTGTACAGCACCCACTGGAGCTTCAGGCGGTTCCTGTCGGTCATGGCAAGGCCACCGGCGGCGAGGGGGCCCAAGTGTGCCAGCCCCGGCCGCCCGGGCGCGACCGACGGCGGCGCTGGCGTTCAGCCTGCGGGCGTGGGTTTGGAAGCGTCGCCGTGCCAGCGCAGCGGCACCTGCGCCAGTTTGCGCAGGATGCCGCGCTCGATGCGGCTCTCCCAGGAGTCGAAGCCGATCGTCTCGATGGGTCGCCACAGCGCCACCCACGCCAGGATCAGCAACCCTTCGGACAGCACCTCACCCAAGGGCGGCGGGGCCATGGCCAGCCAGTGCCTGAGCACCAGGACCGCGCCCAGGGTGGCCAGTCCTGCGAACATCGCGATGCGGCCGACGCGGCTGCGCCGCCGGTGCCTGCGCTCAGCCTGGGCGGAAGCCAGGGCGAAATGCGCGTGGATGGCGTCGCCGATGTCGCCAAGGCTTTCTTCGATCAGTGGCGTTCCATGCAGCACCAGCGTTACCGGTTCCGCGTACCCATGTTCGCCTGCACTTTCGACCAGATACGCCTCCACGCGCCGGTCGAGGGCCTTGCCGCTCGCGATTGCTCGTTTTGACCGGGGTTGT
>NZ_CAXBJS010000003.1:0-37670 GCF_963976025.1 uncultured Arenimonas sp. | reverse complement strand
CCGCCGCCGCCCCGCCCTGCCCGCAGGCGCGAAGCCCGCCGGCCAGGGCCTGGGTGTAGAGCAGCGTGCCGGTGCTGGGCTGGCCGGCGGACACGGCGATGTTGCGCCGGCGCGTCGACAGGCGCTGGCCATATTCAAGCCAGCGCAGCTCTTCGACCGGCGACACCGAAACATGCGAATCCGAACCCACGCCCCAGTGGCCGCCGGCCGACAGGAACTCGCGCAGCGGGAACAGGCCGTCGCCCAGGTTGGCTTCGGTGGTCGGGCAGATCGCCACGGTGGCGCCGCTGGCGACGATGCCCTGCACTTCCGCAGGCGCCAGGTGGGTGGCATGCACCAGGGTCCATGCCGGGCCGACGGGTGCGTTGTCGAGCAGCCACTGCACCGGGCGCGCGCCGCGCAATGATTCGCATTCCTGGACTTCGCCGATCTGTTCGGCGATGTGGATATGCACGGGAAGCGACTGCCCCTGCACTGCAGCCAGCAGCGCCGTCATCGCATCGGCCGGCACGGCCCGCAGGCTGTGCAGGGCCACGCCCACGTCCACGGTGGCGCCGCGTTGCGCCTGCAGCGACTGCAGCAGCGCCAGGTAGGCGTCGAGCGAATGGCCGAAGCGGCGCTGGCGTTCGCCCAGCGCGCGGCCGTCGAAGCCGCCGCTCATGTAAAGCACCGGCATCCGCCTGACGATGCTGCCGGTGTCGCGCGCGGCGGCGACCAGCGACTTCGACATCGCCGCCGGGTCGTCGTAGGGGCGGCCGTCGGGCTGGTGGTGCAGGTAGTGGAATTCACAAACGGTGGTGAAGCCTGCTTCCAGCATTTCCGCGTACAACTGGCAGGCGACCGCGTACTGGCTGTCGGGATCCAGGCGCGCCGCGAAGTGGTACATCAGCTCGCGCCAGGTCCAGAAACTGTCCTCGGGGCGGCTCTGGCGCTCGGCCAGGCCGGCCATCGCGCGCTGGAAGGCGTGCGAATGCAGGTTGGGCAGGCCGGGGAGACGCCAGTGCCCGTCCGGGCTCGCGACGGGAACGACGGCGGTGGCTGTGACGGGCGTGGTCATGGCCAAAGTTTCGCATGCGGCCGGCGCGGGCGCATACAATGTTTCGCCATGGGCGCCCTCTCCGGCATCACCGTGCTTGAACTCTCCCGCGTGCTGGCCGGCCCCTGGTGCGGCATGACGCTGGCCGACCTGGGCGCCGACGTCATCAAGCTCGAATCCTTCGACGGCGACGATACCCGCGGCCTGGGCCCGCCCTTCCTCGACGGCATGTCGGCCTACTTCGCCTGCTGCAACCGCAACAAGCGTTCGCTGGCCATCGACCTGCGCGCGCCGGCGGCGCGGCCCTTGCTCGAAGCCCTGGTGCGCAGCGCCGACGTCCTGGTCGAAAACTACCGCACCGGCGGCGCCGAATCGCTGGGCGTGGGCTACGAGGCCATGGCTGCGATCAATCCGCGCCTGGTGTACTGCTCGATCTCCGGCTACGGCCGCGACGGCCCGGGCGCGATGCGGCCCGGCTACGACTACGTGGTGCAGGCCGAGGCCGGCCTGATGTCGATCACCGGTCCGGCCGATGGCGAAGCCAGCAAGGTCGGCGTGGCCGTGGCCGACCTGGCCACCGGCCAGAACGCCGCCACCGCCATCCTGGCGGCGCTGCTGCAGCGCCAGCGCGACGGTCGCGGCCAGCGCATCGACGTTTCACTCTTCGACACCCAGCTGTCCCTGCTCGCCAACGTCGCCGGCAACGCCCTGTTCACCGGCGTCGATGCGCCGCGCTTCGGCAACGCCCATCCCAGCATCGTTCCCTACCAGGCCTTCGCCGCCAGCGACCAGTCCTTCGTGCTGGCGGTCGCCAGCGAGAAACTCTGGGCCCAGCTCTGCCGCGCGCTGGGGCAGCCGGGCTGGCTGGAGGACGAACGCTGGAACAGCAACGCCGCGCGCGTGAAAAATCGCGACTCCATCTGCCAGACACTGGCCGACCTGTTCAGGGCCGAACCCGCGGCGCACTGGCTGGCCCTGTTCGACCGCGCCGGCATTCCCGCGGCGCCGATCAACAGCGTCTGCCAGGCGCTGGACCACCCGGTGGCCCACGCCCGCGGCATGCGCTACGAACTGGGCGGCATCCCGCTGGTCGGCAGCCCGATCCACCTGTCCGGCTCGCCGGCGCGGCGCGAACTGCCGCCGCCGCGCCTGGGCGAACACAGCGACATGATCGTGCGCGCCGCCGGCTTCGAGCCCGATGGACTGCGCGCCGCCGGAGCCATCCGATGATCGGCCGGCTTGCGCCGCCCTGGGACCGCCTGCTGCTGGACGCGCGCCTGGCGACGCTGCGCGACGACCTGGGTGCCTACGGCGTCATCGAATACGCGGCGCTGGCCTGGAAGGACGGCCTGGTCGCTTTCGCCGGCCCGGCCAGCGAACTGCCCGGCGAACCTGCCACGCTGGCCGCCCGCGTCGAATCCGCCGAAGGTCGCTGGATCACCCCGGGGCTGGTCGACTGCCACACCCACCTGGTGTTCGCCGGCGACCGCGCCCAGGAATTCGAACGCCGCCTGCAGGGCGCCAGCTACGAACAGATCGCCCGCGAAGGCGGCGGCATCCTGTCCAGCGTGCGCGCCACCCGCGCCGCCAGCGAAGACGCCCTGCTGGCGGCGTCGCTGCCGCGGGCGCGTTCGCTGCGCGCCGACGGCGTGACCACGGTCGAAATCAAATCCGGCTACGGCCTGGACTTCGACAACGAACGCAAGATGCTGCGGGTCGCGCGCCGCATCGGCGAGGAGCTCGGCCTCACCGTGCGCACCAGCTACCTGGCCGCGCATGCCCTGCCGGCCGAGTTCGCCGGCCGCGCCGACGACTACATCAGCGCGGTGGTGCAGTGGCTGCCCCGCCTGCACGAAGAAGGCCTGGTCGATGCCGTCGACGCCTTCTGCGAAGGCATCGGCTTCACTCCCGACCAGACACGCCGGGTTTTCGAAGCGGCGCGCGCACTGGGCCTGCCGGTGAAGCTGCACGCCGACCAGCTCAGCGACCTCGGCGGCGCGGCGCTGACTGCAGAGTTCGGCGGCCTGTCGGCGGACCACATCGAATGGACCAAGGACGGGGCCGTGCGTGCGATGGCGGCCGCGGGCACGGTGGCCGTGCTGCTGCCCGGCGCTTTCCACGTGCTGCGCGAAACGAAGCTGCCGCCGCTCGATTCATTGCGTGCGCATGCCGTGCCGATGGCGGTGGCCACCGACCTCAACCCAGGCACCGCGCCGCTGCAGTCGCTGCGCCTGGCGATGAGCCTGGCCTGCACGCATTTCCGCCTCACCCCGGAAGAAGCCCTGCGCGGCGCCACCGTGCACGCGGCCCGCGCGCTGGGCCTGCACGACCGCGGCCGGCTGGTCGCCGGCCAGCGCGCCGACTTCGTGCAGTGGCGCATCGGCCACCCCGCGGAACTGGCCTACTGGCTGGGCGGCGACCTGGTTCACTCCGTGCACGTCGCCGGCCGCCGCCTGGACTGAAACGAAAAAACCCCGCCGGAGCGGGGTTTTCAGCGATGGGGCCGGGGCCCCACGTATTGCCTGCTTACTTGGCAGCAGCCTTCTTGGCCGCGGCCTTCTTCGCCGGTGCCTTGGCCGGGGCCTTCACCGAAGCGGCGGCCTTGCCGGCGGTCGGCTTGCTGACGGTCTGCGCGCGGGCATTGCCGTGGCTACCGGCGAAACGCTTGCCCTTGGCGGTCTTCTTGTCGCCCCTACCCATGGTGTTTCCTTGAAAGTGTGTGTACGTGGGGCGCGTAGCCTAACACCGCGCGGCGCGGGCACCAAGGCGCGGCGCCGGGATCAGTGGCTGTGGCCGTAGGACAGGCGCAGGTTGACCAGGTGGGCGACCGCGATAAGCACGCCACCGGTGGCCATCGCGGCCGCGTGCGGCAGCACCGACTGGTGCAGCGGCGGGTACAGCAGGGCCAGCCAGACCAGGAACAGGCCCGGCGCCACCATCAGCCAGGCGTGGTAGGCGCGGTGGCCGCGGTAGCCCAGGTAAAGGCTGACCACGGCCAGCACCGTGGCCAGGCTGGTGAAGGCCCATTCAACCCCGTGCCAGGCCACCAGGCCCAGGCCCAGCGCCGGCAGCAGGGCCAGCGCCACGGGCACCATCAGGCAATGCAGGGCGCAGACGAAGGCGCCGAACGCACCCAGGCGGTCGGCCCAGGCGGGCAGCTGGAAGCGGCGGCGGGCCGCCGGCACGGCGAGGGTTTCGGGCGTGGTGCTGGGGGGCGTTGCAGGCATGGGCGGATGGTATAACATTTCCTATTGGAACAGTATAACATTCCCCCAATCGCAACCCGGAGCCCGATCCGCCCATGTCCCGACTGCCCCGCTTCGCACCGCTTGCCCTGGCCCTTGCCGCCGCCCTGCCCGCCCTGGCGCTGGCCCAGGACGCCGCCCCGGACCCCGAGCATGCGCACGACGTCGCCAGGACCCTGGACGTCGTCGAGGTCACCGCGTCGCCGCTGCGCCAGGGCATCGAGGACCTGGCGCGGCCGGTGGACGTGCTGACCGGCGAAGAACTCGACGCCCGCAAGTCCGGCACCCTGGGCGAAACCCTGGAGCGCCAAGCCGGCGTGCAGTCGGCCAGCTTCGGCGCCGGCGTCGGCCGCCCGGTCATCCGTGGCCTGGAAGGCGCGCGCGTGCAGGTGCTGGCCAACGGCGGCAGCGCCCTGGACGTCTCGACCGTCAGCGCCGACCACGCGATCGGCATCGAACCCTTCCTGGCCGACCAGATCGAAGTGCTCAAGGGCCCGGCCAGCCTGCTTTACGGCAGCGGCGCCATCGGCGGCGCGGTCAACGTGGTGGACGGCCGCGTGCCGACCGCCCAGGTCGGCCGAACGGTCGCCGGCCGCGCCGAACTGCGTCATTCCAGCGTGGACGACGGCACCGTGGGCATGGCGCGCGTGGACGCCGACGCCGGCGCGCTGACCCTGCATGCCGACCTCTTCCGACGCGACAGCGGCGACGTGCGCATCCCCGGCTATGCCTTTTCGCCGGACCTGATCGCCGAGGAAATCGAGGAAGGCGAAGACCCCGACCATTTCGCCCGCGGACGCCTGCCCAACAGCGCGCTGACCACCGAAGGCGGCGCCCTGGGCGGCAGCTGGTTCGGCGAACGCGCCTGGTTCGGCATGGCCGCCAGCACCTACCGCAGCGAGTACGGCATCCCGCCGGGCGCCCATGCGCACGAGGAAGAGGAAGGACACGACGAAGAGCATGACGAAGACCACGAAGAGCACGGGGACGAAGAGGAAGTCGTGCGCCTGGACCTGCGCCAGGACCGCTTCGAGGCCCGCGGCGGCATCCGCGACGTCGGCGCCTTCGCCGAACTGAACTGGCGCGTGCAGCGCAGCCTCTACGAACACAGCGAACTCGAAGGCGACGAGGTCGGCACGGTGTTCAACAACACCGGCACCGAAGCGCGCTTCGAGGCGGTGCAGCGCGAGATCAACGGCTGGCGCGGCGCGTTCGGCCTGCAGATGTCCCACCGCGACTTCGAGGCCATCGGCGAGGAGGCCTTCGTGCCGCCGTCGATCACCCGCGACCTGGGCGTATTCGCGCTGCAGGAAAAGGACTTCGGCCAGTTCAAGCTGGAACTGGGCGCGCGCCACGAACGCGTGAGCGTGTCACCCGCGACCGGCGCCGACGCCGACCGCAACGCCACCAGCCTGGCGGTCGGCGGCCTGTGGCGTTTCTCCGAAGCGGCGCACCTGAGCCTGAACCTCAACCGCGCCGAGCGTGCGCCTTCGGCCGAGGAGTTGTTCTCCGACGGCGCCCATGTCGCCACGCAGTCCTACGAGCTGGGCGACGCCTCGCTCGACACGGAAGTGGCGATGGGCGCCGAGCTGGGCCTGCACCTGCACCACGGCCGCTTCGACGGCAAGCTGGCGGTGTACCGCACGGCGTTTGACGACTTCATCTACCTCGCCGACACCGGCCTGGAGCAGGACGGGCTGCCGCTGCGCGCATGGACCCAGGCCGACGCCACGTTCACCGGCTGGGAAGCGGAGCTGGACATCGAACTGGCCGACAACGCCAGCGGCCTGTGGAACCTGCGCCTGTTCGCCGATTCCGTGGACGCGAAGCTCGACGGCGGCAGCCGCCTGCCGCGCATCGCCCCGGGCCGCGCCGGCGCCGACCTGGTCTGGAACCAGGGCGCTTGGCGCGCGCGCCTGGGCGCCGTGCGCGTGCAGCGCCAGGACGAAGTCGCGCAGTTCGAAACCGCCACCGACGGTTACACCCTGGTCGATGCCGGCATCGCCTATCACTGGGACACCGGCATGGCCGGCTGGGAAGCCTTCGTCGAAGGACGCAACCTGGGCGACGAAGAAGCCCGGGCGCATACCTCCTACCTGAAGGACTTCGCGCCGCTGCCCGGCCGCAACGTGATGGCCGGCATCCGCGTCAACTTCTGAAACCCGGCTGGGCCACCGGGTCGGCGGGACTATTCGTAGTCTTCGCCGACCGCCGGGTCGGGCGCGTCCGGACGATCCACCGGATCGGGGTCGTCCTCGATCACTTCGTCGGGGTCGGCGGCTTCTTCGACCGCCTGCTGTTCGCTGGTTTCGGTGCCCAGGTGGAAGGCCGCGTAACCCGGCAGCACCGACTGATTGAGCGCCATGCCGATGACGCGGCCGGCGACCGGCGCCAGGATGTAGCGCTCGACGTTGGCCACCGGGTCGATCACCCGGCCCAGGCGCTGGCCCGACTGCACGCGCTGGCCCAGGGTGACTTCGCTGATGAGCAGGCCGCCGGAGTTGGCGCGAACCCAACGCGAGTCCAGGAAAATCGGCGCCGGGTCGGGACGCTTCGCAACGACCGCGGGATCGAGCGGCAAGCCGGCGCCTTCGGCCGCGGCCGGGTCCTCGCGCATGCCGGTCTGCACCATCAGCCGTTCAATGGCGGCCACGGCCTGGGCGATTTCCTCGGGCTCGAGCCGCGCCGGCGCACCGGCTTCGAAGGTCACCGCCGGCACGCCAACGGCGGTCGCGGCGACGCGCAGCATGCCCTTGTTTCCCGGGCTGTGCAGCACGACGGTATTGCCGAAGTGGCGGCTGAATTCCAGTACCTCCGGCCGGGTCAGGTCGGCGCGCACCTGCGGCAGGTTGCTTCGTTCGAAGGAACCGGTGTGGAAGTCCACCAGCATGTCGCAGTGGCTGATGATGTCCTGGAAGAATCCATTGGCGATGCGCGAGGCGATCGAACCGCTGCGCGAGCCGGGGAAATAACGATTCAGGTCGCGCCGGTCCGGCAGGTAGCGGGTGCCGCGCGAATAACCGTGCACGTTGACGATAGGAACGCCGATCACCGTGCCCGACAGCCGGGTCGGGTCGATGCCGTGGGCCAGGCGGCGCACGATCTCGACGCCGTTGATTTCGTCGCCGTGCACGCCGGCCACCAGGCACAGCACCGGCCCGGAAAGCGCACCGCGCGTGACCACGACCGGACTGGGGATTTCCGCCGCGCTGATGCCGCCGCCCGGGCGCCACTCGAGCTGCATGCGCGTGCCCGGCACGACCAGGCGGTCGAGGATCGCCAGCGGCGTCACCAGGTCGGACGGCGGCGCCAGGAAGTCTTCAGGCAGGGCCAGGCCGATCGGCGGCGGCGGCGGACTGTCGTCGCCGCCCGGGGGCTGAACCGGGAAATCCTGCGCCCGGGACGCGCCCGCCGCCAGCAGCAGGGCCAGCCCGGCGGCGGCGTACTTCACGCCGCGGCGCATTGCGCGCACAGGCCGTGCACTTCCAGGGTCTGCGCGCGCGGGGCGAACCCCAGGGCACGCGCCTGATCGTCGAGCAGGCCGCAGATGCGTTCGTCCTCGAGCTCGATCGCCGACTGGCAGTTGTCGCAGATGAGGAAGGGCACCGAATGGCGCAGGTTCGGGTGGTGGCAGCTGATGAAGGCGTTCACCGAGGCCAGGCGGTGGATGAACCCCTGCTCGAGCAGGAA
Source organism: uncultured Arenimonas sp. (assembly GCF_963976025.1). NCBI lineage: Bacteria > Pseudomonadati > Pseudomonadota > Gammaproteobacteria > Lysobacterales > Lysobacteraceae > Arenimonas > uncultured Arenimonas sp. The sequence goes on along the minus strand of NZ_CAXBJS010000003.1, from coordinate 29,699 downwards.
GTCGAGCGCGCGGTAAACCGTGGGCGGCGCGCTGGAGCCGTTTTCTTCCTTCATCGCGTCCAGAAGGTCGTAGGCCTTCACGGGCTTGCCGGCGTCGGCGATCAGGCCCAGCACCTGCGCCCGCAGCGGGGTCAGGCGCAGGCCACGGTCGGCGCAGGCCTCCTCGACCGCGCGCACGTAGGCACCGGCATCGTGGACGTGGTGGTCCGGGTCGGTGCAATCGTGGACGGCGTGTTTGTTCGTACGCGGCATGGGTCTAGGGTGGGGCCTGCAAGCCCCGAAATCAACGCCTTGCAGCGCTTTTGTGGGAGGGGCTTCAGCCCCGATTGCGTGAAGGCCCGACGTCGGGCAATCGGGACTGAAGTCCCTCCCACAACGAAGCTAGGCGGGCAGCATGCCGAGCGCGACGTCGATGCGCGCCAGGGCTTCGGCCTGCCCGGCCAGGAAGACCGTGTGGTCGATCGAGGGGCTGACCTGGGTGCCGGTGATCGCCACGCGCAGCGGCTGGGCGATCTTGCCCAGGCCCACGCCCAGGGCTTCGGCGGTGGCGCGCAGGGCGGCATCCACGCCGGCCGGGCTCCAGTCGGCAACCGCCGCCAGGCGCGTGCGCACCTCCGACAGCGGCGTCCTTGCGGCCGCCGTGAAGTGTTTGGCCACCGCGGCCTCGTCGTAGGCCTTGAGCGGGCAGTACCAGACGTGGGCGCGTTCGGCCATTTCCTTCAGGGTCTGCACGCGGTCGCGCAGCGCCACCACCACGTCGGCGGGTTTCGGGCCCTTCGATACGTCGTAACCGTGCGCCACCAGCTGCGGCTCGAAGTGCTTCGCCACGTCCTCCGGCTCGTCGGTCTTGAGGTAGTGCTGGTTCAGCCAGCCCAGCTTGGCCGGGTCCAGGCGCGAGGCCTTCTGGTTGACGTCCTCGATGGCGAACAGCGCCTTGAGCTCGTCGCGGCTGAAGATTTCCTGGTCGCCGTGCGACCAGCCAAGCCGCGCCAGGTAATTCACCAGCGCATGCGGCAGGTAGCCCTCTTCCTTGTAGGACATGACGTTGGCCGCGCCCGAACGCTTGGAGAGTTTGGCGCCCTCCGGGTCGAGGATCATCGGCATGTGCGCGAAGTGCGGCACGGTGGCACCCAGCGCCTTGTAGATGTTCACCTGGCGCGGCGTGTTGTTGACGTGGTCGTCGCCGCGGATGACGTCGGTGATGCCCATGTCCAGGTCGTCCACCACCACCGCGAAGTTGTAGGTGGCGTAGCCGTCGGAGCGGAAGATCACCAGGTCGTCGAGTTCATCGTTGCTCCACTCGATGCGGCCCTTGATCTTGTCCTCGAACACCACGCTGCCGCCGATCGGGTTCTTGAACCGGATGACGCGGTTGGGGTCGTCGCGTTTTGCTTCGTTGCGGTCGCGGTAGTAGCCGTTGTAACGCGGCTTGAGGTTGGCGGCCATCGCCGCCTCGCGCATGGCCTCGAGCTCTTCCTTGGTTTCGTAGGCGTAATAGGCGGTGCCGTCGGCGACCATCTTTTCCGCGACCTCGCGGTAGCGGTCCAGGCGGTCGGTCTGGAAGATCGGGCCTTCGTCGTAGTCCAGGCCCAGCCAGTCCATGGCTTCCAGGATGGCGTCGATGGCGGCCTGGGTGCTGCGCTCCCGGTCGGTGTCTTCCACGCGCAGGATGAACTGGCCACCGCGGCGGCGCGCCTCCAGGTAGCAGTACAGCGCCGTGCGGGCGCCGCCGATGTGCAGGAAACCAGTCGGGCTGGGGGCGAAGCGGGTGCGGCAGGTCATCGTGGGGGCCGGGTCGGGACGGTGGGCCGCGCATTTTACGGCAAAAGCCCGGCCGGGCCGGCCGGCTGCGCTACCATGGCGCCGTTCCCCCGCGATTTGGCCCGATGTCCCTGCGCCTGACCCTGCTTTCCCTGCTGTTGCCGCTTGCCGCCCTCGCCTCGCCCACCGTGCCGCCGGCCCTGCCGGAACCGGCCACGGAGGCAACGCCGGCGCCGCCGGCCCCGCGCGTGCTGCTGGTGACCACCCTGGGCGAGATCACCCTGGAGCTGGACGCCGCCGCGGCGCCGCACACGGTCGAAAACTTCCTGGCCTATGCCCGCGACGGCCACTACAACGGCACCATTTTCCACCGGGTCGTGCCCGGGCTGCTGGTACAGGCCGGCGGCTTCACGCCCGACCTGCAGGCCAAACCTACGCGCGCGCCGGTGCCCAACGAAGCCGGCAATGGCCTGTCCAACCAGCGCGCCACCGTGGCCGCCGCCCGCGACCGCGGCGTGTCGGATTCGGCCACCACGCAGTTTTTCATCAACCTCGCCGACAACCCGGCCTTCGACCGCAAGGATGAGGCCGGGCCCTACACCTCCGGCTACGCCGTGTTCGGCCGCGTGGTGCAGGGCATGGACGTGGTCGAGCGCATCGCCACCATGCCGACCGGCTCGCAGGGCCCGTTCACCGGCTGGGTGCCGACCACGCCGGTGGTCATCGAACGCGTGCAGATACTGGAACCGTCGGCGCCGTGAGCCTGCTTTTTGTTTCCGACCTGCACCTGGACGCCGCGCGCCCGGCCACCACCCGGGCCTTCCTGGAACTGCTTGAAGGCCCGGCGCGCCGGGCCGAAGCCCTGTACATCCTGGGCGACCTGTTCGAAGCCTGGGTCGGCGACGACGATCCGGGCGAACCCGGCACCAGCGTCTGCGCCGCGCTCAAGGCCCTTTCCGGCAGCGGCGTGCCGGTGTTCCTGATGCGCGGCAACCGCGATTTCCTCTACGGCCAGCGCATGGCCGAACGCTGCGGCGCGACGCTGCTGCCCGATCCCTGCGTGGTGTCGCTGTACGGCGTGCCGACCCTGCTGATGCACGGCGACCTGCTGTGCACGGACGACACCGCCTACCAGGCCTTTCGCCTGCAGGTGCGCGACCCCGCCTGGCAGCAGCAGTTCCTGGCCCAGCCGCTGCCCGCGCGCCAGGCATTTGCCGCCCAGGCGCGCGCCGCCAGCCGCGAACACCAGCAGGGCGCGTCGGAATCGATCATGGACGTCACGCCCGCGGCGGTGGCGGAAACCATGGCGCGCTTCGGCGTCAGCCGCCTGATCCACGGCCACACCCACCGGCCGGCGATGCACGCGCTGCTGGTCGATCAACGGCCGGCGCAGCGTATCGTGCTGGGCGACTGGTACGACCAGGGCAGCCTGCTGTGGGTCGGCCCGGACGGCCTGGTGCTCGAAACCCTGGCCGTGCCCGGACCCGACGCCGCCCACTGACCCCTTGCGCGGCTGGCGGACTTCGCCGGCTTCATGCGTAAGCAGGACACCTTCCAAAGGAGTCCCTGCCATGAGCCTCGACCGCCGCCGTTTCCTGCAGTTTGCCGCCCTGGGCAGCCTTGTCGCCGCCGCACCGGCCCTGGCACGCCCGCGGACCGGCGCCCGCGGCGACACCCGCCTCGCGCTTTCTTTTTCGTCCTTCCCGGGCATCGGCCGGATCGGCGGCCCCAAGCTGGCCGATGCCATCTGGTCGAATGCGAAGGTGAAGGCGCGCGTCGACGAGCCACTGCCCGTGCAACTGCTGGCGGCACGCTTCGAAGGCAGCAAACCCGTCGCGGCGTTTGCCTCGCCGGTGGCGAAGTTCGCACCCGGCGATGACGGCCGCACGCTCGGAAAACTGCTGCCGGGCGACATGTACTTCCCGGGCGACATGTTCCTGCCCGGCGACATGTATCTGCCGGGCGACATGTACCTGCCGGGTGACATGTATCTTCCCGGCGACCTGTTCGGAAAGGATCCCGACCGACTGTTCGCCACGCGCGACGCGCAGAAGCTGCTGGGCAGCGCGATCGCGAACTCGTCGGAGAGCCGGCCCAAGGCGCTTGTGCTGTTCGCGTTCGCCCTCGTCAGTCCCGGTGCCGGCATTGCCTCGCAGGGCCTGGTCTTCGAGCTGGAAAAAAAGTGACGGCACGCCGGCCGCGCCGGAAGCATGCAGTAGACTCCGGGACAGGCGCTGCCCCGGAGTCGCGATGAACGACGCTGCCGAACAGAATGCTCCCGATGCCGCGGCCGAGCCGGTGCCGGCCGAGCTGGACGCGCAGATCTATGCCCAGCTGCGCGCCATTGCGCGCCGCCACCTGGCCCAGTGGGGCGCCGGCGTCACCACCAGCCCCACCACCATCGTGCACGAAGCGTGGATGCGCCTGGCCGGCAACGGCGGCGCCTACTGGGGCGACCGCGCGCACTTCCTCGCCGTGGCTTCGCGGGCGATGCGGCAACTTCTGGTGGACAAGGCGCGGCGCCGGATGGCCGCCAAACGCGGTGCCGGCGCGGTGCATCTGGACGACCCGGAGCAGGCCGCCGACGACCCCTTGGCACGCGCCACCGTGCTGCATGTGGACGCGGCGCTGGCGGCGCTGGAAAAACACGACGCCATCCTGGCGCGCGTGGTCGAATGCCGCTTCTTCGCCGGGCTCAGCTCCGCCGAAACCGCGCTCGCGCTCGGCCGATCACAGCGCACGGTCGAGCGCGACTGGGCGCGGGCACGCGCCTACCTGGTGCTGGCGCTGCAGGACTAGGCCATGGCCGGCGGACAGCCCGACTGGAAACGCATAGACGCACTTTTCGACGCCTGCCTGGAGCTTGGCGACGATGAGCGTCGTTGCCTGCTCGACAGCCAGTGTGGCGACGACCCGGCGCTGAGGCGGCGGGTCGAGTCGCTGCTTGCGGCCAGTTCGCGCGGCGACGCTTTGCTTGAACAGCGTGAAGCCATGCTCGAAGGCCTGCTTCCCGCCGGCGTGCGCGATGCCGGACCGGTGCTCGAACCCGGCGCCCGGCTGGGCGACTACCGCATCGTGCGCCTGATCGGCGAAGGCGGCATGGCCCGCGTTTACCTCGCCGAGCAGCTGGCCACGGACTGGCAGCGCCAGGTCGCCATCAAGGTGCTGGCGGTGGGCGGCGCCGACATGCTGGCGCGCTTCCATGCCGAACGCCGCATCCTGGCCGGGCTGGAACATCCGGGCATCGCCCGGCTCATCGACACGGGCACGACGTCCGACGGCCTGCCCTACCTGGTCACCGAACTGGTGGAAGGCGAAGCCATCCATCGTTATTGCGCCCGCCGGGGACTGGGGCTGCCGGCGCGCCTGGACCTGTTCCTGCAGCTTGCCGATGCGGTGCAGCACGCACATGCCCGGCTGATCGTGCATCGCGACATCAAACCCTCGAACGTGCTGGTCGACGCCGAAGGCCGCGTGCGCCTGCTCGATTTCGGCATCGCCCGCCTGGTTGAAGGGGATGACCATGATCCGCTGACCCGTTCCGGCCAGCTGCCGATGACGCCCGAGTACGCCGCGCCCGAACAGCTGGCCGGCGGCGCCATCAGCATCGCCATCGACATTTACCAGCTGGGCCTGATGCTGTTCGAACTGGTGACCGGGCAGCCGCCCTGGAAACACTGGACCAGCAGCACCGACCTGCCCTCGCGGCTGCTGCCGCGGGCCAGCGCGGCGGCGCAGGCAGCAAAAACATCGTCGCCCCCCTTGGACACCCGACGACTGCGCGGCGACCTCGACGCGATCATCGAACGCGCAACCGCCAGTCGCCCGGGCGACCGCTATGCCACCGTGCAGGGACTGGCCAATGACATCCGCCGCCACCTTCGGGGCGAGCGCCCGGAGGTTCGGCGCGAAAGCCTGGCCGCCGGCCTGTCGCGACTGGCACGCCGCAATCGCGTGGCGGCGCTGGCCAGCGTGCTGCTGCTCGCCGCGCTGGTGGGCTGGGCCGCGACCCTGCAGTGGCATTCCACCCGGCTTGAGCGCGAGCGCGAAACCGCCCAGCGCGAAGCCCTGCGCGCGCAGCACGCCCGCGCTTTCCTGCTCGATGTGTTCCAGCGTTCGGACCCGCTGCTGCAGGAACAACCCGGCGAACAGGAAATCGTCGCCTGGCGCTGGCTGCCGCAGGTGGAAGCCGATGCCCGCCGCGCCCTGGCCGGCACCCCGGGCGTGCAGGCCGACCTGTTCGAAAGCATCGGCGCGCTCTACCGGCGGGCCGGCGAAACCGAAGCGGCCGAACGCCTGCTGCGCGAAGCGCTCACCCTGCACGCCCGCCTCGACCCACCCGACCGCGGCGCCATGGCCCGGATCCGCGCCGAGCTGGCTTCGGTGCTGAGCGGCGACGGCCCTTCCGAAGAAGCCGGCCTGTTGGTGGCGCAGGCACTGGAAGAGGCAAGGTCGCTGGCGCCGGCGGAGCCACGCACCGCGATCGCGGTGCTGCTCGATGCCGCCACCGTCGCCGGCGCCGGCGCACGCAGCGAAGAGCAGGCCGCGCTGATGCGCGAAGCCCTGGCGTTGCTCGAACGCGGCGACGCCCCCGAACCAGTGGCCGAAGCCGAGGCGCGGCTGAGCCTGGCCAACGCCCTGATCGCCCAGGGCGACGCGCTTGCCGCGCTCGACGAATCCACGCTGGCGCTGCAGCGCGCCTCCGAAGCCCTGGGCCCGCGCCATGGCCGCCTGGTGGGCATCCTCTCGAGCCAGGCCACTGCCCTGGGACGCCTCGGCCGGCACGACGAGGCCCAGGTCGCGCTGCGTCGAGCGCTTGAAATCCAGCAGCGCTGGGACCACCCCGACAGCACCACCGTGCAGGCCCTGCGCAACAACCTGGCCATCGCCCTGGGCGGCGCCGGCCGGCGCGACGAAGAACAGCGGGAACTTCGCCTGTTGCTGGAACAGCGCAGCCGCAGCAGGGGCAAGGACCATCTTGAAGTCGGCCGGACCTGGCAGAACCTGGGCGCCTCCCTGGCCAAGAGTGGCGACAACGACGCGGCGGCCCAGGCCCTGGCCGAAGCCCTGCGCATCTTTGCGCTCAAGCTTCCCGAAGGTCATCCGCAGCGCGCCTTCCCGCATATCTCCATGGCACTGGTGCACCTGCAGGCCGGAGACCCCGCCCGTGCGGAAACCGCCGCCCGACTCGCCGCAGAAGGCCTGCGCGATGCCGTTCCCGAAGGCCACTTCGCCCACGCCGTGGTTGCCTGCCTGTTCGCGGAGGCACGCCACCTGCAGGCGCCGACGGCGGAGTCGCTCGCCGAACTGCGTAAACAGGCAGGGCGCCTGGGTTCGGACCCGTCGGCGCCCGCCGACTACCTGCAGCGCTGCGATGCCGCCGCGCGCGGGTCCGATGTCTCCTGACCCGAGGAAACGCCATGTCCCTCCGTTTTCCCCTCGCCGGCCTGGTGCTGGCTACGCTCACCGCCTGTTCGCAGGCACCTGCCCCGTCCCGCGATGCCACGGACGCGGCGGAAGGTGCAGCGACGGCGGCGCCATCGCAGCCGCAGGCCACGTCCACGAACACCGAGGCCGCCGCCCCCCGGGGCGATTGCGACCTGCTGTCCGCCAGCGACATCACCGATGCGTTTGCCGGAAAGCTCACCGTCAAGCGCGCGGGCGGCCGGGGTGCTCGCGGAAGCGGCTGCACCTATGACCTGGCGGAAGTGGACGAAGCGCAGCTGATCCTGCAGGCCGGCAACCGCGCAGCCTTCGACATGCGCAAGGAAAACTACGCCGGGATGGCCCAGGAAGCGCTGGACCTGGGCGAGGAAGCCTGGCTGGTCAACGGCGCCCAGGTGATCGCGGTGTCCGAAGACGGCGACTCCATCAGCCTCGGCCTGCAGCTGATCACCTTCGGCCAGCCCACGCCGGTGGACGCCGCGCAGACGCGCGAGGCCCTGGAAAGCCTGGCGCGGACCGCGCTCGGGCGGCTGTAACTTCAGCCGCCGCGGTAAAGCTCCGGCCGGTAGCCTCCGACTTCGAACTCGAATTTGGGCACCAGCACGCCGTTGCGCGGCAGTTCGATGCGCACGCGTTCGGCTTCCGACATCGCCTCCAGGAAACCGGGCTCGTCCTTGATGAACAGGGCCGGGCCGGTGCCGGTGTCGGCCGGTTCGCCGGCGAACTCGCGCGCCGGCGCGTCGTCGAAGCGGATCTTGAGCCGGCAGGGCGGGCCACAGCGCAGCGTGGACATCTGCAGCACCAGGTAGGCGCTTTCGCCCCACTCCGGGTGCCGGCGCAGCACCAGCCGGGCCTCCGGACGCGGCGCCGGACCACCTTCTTCCATCGAATGCCGTGGCACCTTGCTGTAGATGGCCGCCGAATGCTGGGTGCCGCCTTCCACGGCCACCGACTGGTAGTCCCACAGACCCAGCAGGCGGCGCTTCTCGCGCATGGCGTCGGCCTGCGCCACGACCTCGTCGAAGCTTTCGCGCATGGTCGCCGCGGCCTGGGTCTTGCGGTGCGACTGGTCGAGCTGGTTGCCGTGCATCTCGGCGATTTCATAGTCGCCACCGGCGCGCGCCGCCTCGTACAGCGCCAGCATCTTCGCGCCGGCGGCTTCGTCGGTGGCCGGATCCACCGGCTCGGGCTGGCAGGCCGCCAGCAGCAGCACCAGCAGCATGGACATCAGTCGTGTCGGCAAAGCCTTCATTTTCTACTCCATGGTTTCGAGGCTGCGGATCTCGTCTTCTTCGAAGCCGGCGGCCAGCCGCGCCGGCCGGTTGAACGGCCCGCGCATGCCGCCGCGCACGGTCTCGCGCACCAGCCGGATGAATTCGCGGCCAGGCGACAGTCCCGCGCGTTCGCAGTGCCAGTGGTACCAGCGGGTGCCCGCGGCGACGTGCGCGACTTCTTCGGACAGGATCACTTCCAGGATGTCGGCCGAGGCCGGGTCGCCGTTCGAACGCAGGCGCGCGATCATGCCCGGCGTCACGTCCAGGCCGCGGGCCTCGAGCACGCGCGGCACCAGGGCCATGCGCCGGAGGCCACTGTCGGCGGTTTTTTCGGCCATTTCCCACAGGCCGTTGTGGGCGTCGAAGTCGCCGTAGGCGAATCCGAGTTCCTCCAGCCGCGCCGAGAGCATGGCGAAGTGCCGCGCCTCGTCGTCGGCCACGCCGACCCAGTCCGCGTAGTACGCATGCGGCATGCCGCGAAAACGATAGACCGCGTCCCAGGCCAGGTTGACCGCGTTGAACTCGATGTGGGCGATGGCATGCAGGAAGGCCGCCCGACCCTCGACGCTGCCCAGGCCACGCTGCGGCACCTCGCGCGGCAGCACCAGCCGCGGCCGCTCCGGCCGACCGGGGGCGCCGATGTCAGCAGGTGCCGGCGCATCGTCCGGCACCGCCAGCTCCCCCGCCCGGAACGCCGCCGTCGCCGCATGCGTCAGCCGAAGCTTCCCGGCCGGGTCGGTCGCGGCGATGCACGATGCCGCGGCCTGGAAAAGATCAGGCACCCCGACGTTTCCGTTTGGCGTCGTCGGAGCGCAGTTGCTGCAGGCGTTCGAAGTAGCCGGGTTCGACGCCGGTGACGTATTCGCCGCTGAAGCAGGAACTGTCGAAGCGGCGGCCCGGGAACTTCGGGCCGGCGACCGCGGCTTCCAGGTCGGCCAGGTCCTGGTAGATCAGCCAGTCGCAGCCGAGCAGCTTTTCGATCTCGGCTTCGCTGCGGCCGTTGGCCACCAGTTCGTCCACCGACGGCATGTCGATGCCGTAGATGTTCGGGTGCCGCACCGGTGGCGCCGCCGAGGCCAGGTAGACCTTGCGGGCGCCGGCGTCGCGCGCCATCTGCACGATCTGCTGGCTGGTGGTGCCACGCACGATCGAATCGTCCACCAGCAGCACCACCCGGCCCTTGAACTCCAGCGGGATCGGATTGAGCTTGCGGCGCACCGACTTCTTGCGCTCGCCCTGCCCCGGCATGATGAAGGTGCGGCCGACGTAGCGGTTCTTGATGAAACCTTCGCGGTATTTCACGCCCAGCACGTTGGCCAGCTCGAGCGCGGCATCGCGCGAGGTGTCGGGGATGGGAATCACGGTGTCGATGTCGTGGTCGGGACGCAGGCGCAGGATCTTCTGGCCCAGGGTCACGCCCATGCGCATGCGCGCCTTGTGCACCGAGATGTTTTCGATCATCGAGTCCGGGCGCGCGAAGTACACGTATTCGAAGATGCAGGGCGCCTGCGGCTGTTCCTGCACCACGGCCTCGGCGTAGAGCTGGCCTTCCGGGGTGATGACCACCACCTCGCCCGGCAGCAGGTCGCGTTCGCGGCGGAAGCCCAGGATGTCCAGGGCCACGGATTCGGAGGCCACGGCGTATTCATCGCGGCCGTTGATTTCGCGCTTGCCCAGCACCAGAGGCCGGATGCCGTGCGGATCGCGGAAGGCCACCAGGCCCAGGCCCAGCACCATCGCCACCGCCGCGTAACCACCGGTGCAGCGCCGGTGCACGCTGGCCACGGCCGTGGCCGCCGCCTTGGCGTCGAGCCGGCCCAGCACCTGCAGCTCGTGCGCGAACACGTTGAGCAGCACCTCGGAATCGGACTCGGTGTTGATGTTGCGCTTGTCCTGTTCGAACACCATCTGGCGCAGGGCGTCGGTGTTGATCAGGTTGCCGTTGTGCGCCAGCGCGATGCCGTAGGGCGAGTTGACGTAGAACGGCTGCGCTTCGTCGGTGCCTTCCGAGCCCGCCGTCGGGTAGCGGCAGTGGCCGATGCCCACCGCACCGGTCAGCAGGGCCATGGCGCGTTCGTCGAAGACGTCCTTCACCAGGCCATTGCCCTTGTGCACACGCAGGCGATGGCCGTCCATCGTGGCGATGCCGGCCGCGTCCTGGCCGCGGTGCTGGAGCACCATCAGGCCGTCGTACAGGGCCGCCGCGACGTCGCTCGCGCCGGCGATTCCGATGATGCCGCACATGGTTCAGGTCTCCGGGAAAGTCTGGCCGTCCGCGTCAGGCGGCGGGCCGTTGGAAGGTTCGGGCAGCGTCATGCCGGGCACCGGGAAAAAAAGCTCCTGCGCGGCCACGGGCGGCAGGAAGCCGGCCATCCATTCCGCGCCCTGCTGCACCGAGGGCATGAAGCGCGACTGGGTCCACCAGGCGTCGCGCGGCACCGGCGTGAAGCCCAGCAGCATCACCGCCACGCAGGCCAGCACCACGCCGCGCGCCAGGCCAAAACCCAGGCCGAGCACCCGATCGGTGGCCGACAGCCCGGTGTTGGCGATGAGCTTGCCGATGGCCCAGGTCACCAGGCCACCAAGCAACAGTACGCCGAGGAAAACGCTGGCGTAACCCAGGAACAGCTGGGCCGACGCCGCGCCCACGCCCGTGAACAGGCCCGAAGCCTGGGCGCCGAACGCGATCGCCAGCCAGAAGGCGGCGACCCAGACCGTCAGCGACAGCACCTCGACCACGAAGCCCCGCCACAGGCCGATGGCCATCGAGACCGCCAGCACCAGCAGCAAGGCATAGTCGGCCCAGTTCAGCATCAGCGTCAGGGATGGGACACGATGATCGTTTCGCGCAGGCCCAGCTTGTCGGCGATCGAATCGCGCAGGCGTTCGGCGGCGGCGCGGTCGGCCTCGGGACCCACGCGCACGCGCCAGACCAGGCCGTTGTCGGTGGCGATGCGCTGGTGGAAGGCAACAAAACCCGCCGCCCGCGCCTTGTCGCGCAGGGCGTTGGCATCGGCTTCGGTGCTGAACGCGCCCAGCTGCACGGCGAAACCGACGGTGGCCGCCGTGGCCGGTCGGCTCGCGGCCGCCGGCGCCGGCGGACTGGCGGCGTCGAGCGTGACCACCACCGTGCGCGTGCCCGACACGCCTTCGGCACGCAGGCGCGCGGCCTCGGCGACCGTGCGCTCGGCGTAGGGCCCCACGCGCACGCGCATGGCCGGCTTGCCGTTGACGTCCACCGATTCGCTGGTGACCGGCAGTCCGGCGGCGCGCAGCTTGTCGGCCAGGGCCCGGGCATTGGCCAGGTTGGAGAAGCTGCCGACGTTCACCGCGTAGCGGCCGCCGGCGCTGCTGGCCGGCAAGGGTGCGGCGGGCGCGGCCGGCGCGGGGCTGGCGGCGGGTTCGGGTTCCGGTTCGGGCACCGGCTGCGCGGCGGGCGCGGCGGCCAGGGCTTCACCGCTGGCGGCGTCCACGGCCTGCAGCGGTTCGGAGGGATCGACAGGTTCTTCGGCCGGCGCGTCCACGCGCGGCGCGGCATCGCCGTCGATATCCACGGTGGCGACGGCGTTGGGGTCGGCGGCGGGCGCGGACGGACCGCCCAGCACCGAACCTTCACCGGCCGGCTGGGGCACCGCCAGCGGCAGTTCGCGGGTCTCGAATTCCTGGTCGGGCGCGGCCGGCATGGACAGCGGCACCTGCGCGGCGTCGGGCTCGCCGACGTCGGGGCCCTGCAGCAGCATGGGCAGGAAGATCATTGCCAGCGCCACCAGCACGGCGGCGCCGATCAGGCGCTGTTTCAGGGCGGAATCCATCGCGAGTTCGGTCCGGCCGGAGGAGTGGCGCGAATTATAGCCGGGATGCCCGGCCAGCCGGGTCAGACCGATGCCAGGGCTTCAGCCACCGTGTGGAAAGAGCCGAACACCAGCACGCGGCCGTCCTTGCCGGCCGCCGCGGCCGCCGCGCTTCGGGCGTCGGCCAGGCTTCGGTGGGCGAACAGGATGTCGGCGGGCAGTTCATCACCCAGGCGGCGCGCCAGTTCATCGACCGGCAGGCCGCGCGCGCCGGCGTCGGTGATCGGGCCCAGGTGCCAGGCCTGCAGCCAGGGCGCGAGTGGCTGGCAGATGCCGGCCAGGTCCTTGTCGGCCAGGGCGCTGAACACGGCCACGGTGGGCTTGGGGTTGGCCGCAAGCCAATCAGCGAGCTGGCGGGCGCCCTGCGGGTTGTGCGCCACGTCCAGCACCGTTTCGGGCGAACCGGGCAACACCTGCAGCCGCCCGGGCGCGCGCGCCGTCGCCACGCCCTCGCGCAGGGCCTGGTCGGGAACCGGCAGGTCCAGCGCCCGCAGCGCGGCGATGGCGGCCGCGGCGTTGCCGCGCTGGGCGGGCGCCGGCATCGCCGGATCGGGCAGGTCGATTTCATAGCCCGGCTCGCGCCAGCGCCAGCCCGTGTCCAGGTCGTCGACCAGGTAATCGGAAAACCCGCGGATGGCGAAGGCGCCGATGGCGTAGGCATGGCGCAGCACCGACGACGGCGGGTCCTTCTCGGCCAGCACGCAGGGTTTGCCGGCGCGCAGGATGCCGGCTTTTTCGAAGCCGATGCTTTCGCGGTCGTCGCCCAGGTAGTCCTGGTGGTCCAGGTCGACGGTGGTGATTACCGCGCAGTCGGGGTCGATGATGTTGGTGGCGTCCAGGCGGCCACCCAGGCCGACCTCGAGCACGGCCAGGTCGAGTCCGGCGGCTTCGAACAGCAGCAGCGCGGCCAGGGTTCCGAACTCGAAATAGGTCAGCGGCGTGTCGCCGCGCGCGGCCTCGATGCGTTCGAAGGCCGCCACCAGCGCGGCGTCGCCGGCATCGGCGCCATCGATGCGCACGCGTTCGTTGTAGCGCAGCAGGTGCGGCGACGTGTAGGCACCGACCTTCAGGCCCGCCGCGCGCGCGATCGCCTCGATGAAGGCCACCGTCGAACCCTTGCCATTGGTGCCGCCGACGGTGATGACCCGTCGCGCCGGCCGGCCCAGGCCAAGCCGCCGCGCCACCTCGCCCACGCGTTCAAGGCCCATGTCGATGGACTTGGGGTGGACCTGCTGCTGGTAGTGAAGCCACTGTTCGAGGGTGCGCGTCATGGGATGCATTATCCGGCCGTCGCCGGGCTTGTGACAGCCAGCCCCCGATGGTTCGTGGCTTGGGTTTGCCCTAACCTGCAGGGCATGGCCCAGTGGCATGCGACGTCAGGACGGGACGCGACCCAGGCGCTGGATGCCTCGCCGGACGGCCTGTCCGCGCCCGAGGCGGCGCGCCGGCTCCTTGACCAGGGACCCAACCGGCTGCCGGAACCGGCGCGCACCCACCCCCTGATCCGCCTCCTGCGGCAGTTCAACAACATCCTGATCTACGTGCTGCTGGCCGCCGCCGCCGTGACCGCCGCGCTGGGCCACGGCGTGGACACCGCGGTCATCGTGGCGGTGGTGCTCGCCAACGCGATCATCGGCCATGTCCAGGAAGGCAAGGCCGAGCGGGCGATGGAAGCGCTGCGCGGACTGCTGGCGCCACGCGCGGCGGTGCTGCGCGACGGCCGCCGCGTGGGCGTGGACGCCAGCACGCTGGTGCCGGGCGACGTCGTGCTGCTGGAGGCCGGCGACCGCGTACCGGCCGACCTGCGACTGCTGCAGGTGCGCGGGCTGCAGGTCCAGGAAGCCCTGCTCACTGGTGAATCGGTGCCGGTGGACAAGCAGCTGGACGCGGTCGCAGCCGATGCCCCGCTGGGCGACCGCAGCTGCCTGGCATTCAGCGGCACGCTGGTTACCGCCGGCCAGGGCCGCGGCCTGGTGGTTGGCACCGGGGCGGACACCGAGATCGGCCGCATCAGCGGCCTGCTGACGCGGGTCGAGACGCTGGAGACGCCGCTGGTGCGGCAGATGGACGCCTTTGCCCGCGGCCTGAGCATCGTGATCCTTGCCGCCTCGGCGCTGCTGCTGGTCGCGGGCCACTTCCTTGGCGACCGGCCTTTCAGCGAGGTTTTCATGGCCGTGGTCGGCCTGGCGGTATCGGCCATTCCCGAGGGCCTGCCGGCCGTGCTGACCATCACGCTGGCCGTCGGCGTGCAGGCCATGGCGCGGCGCAACGCGATCGTGCGCCGGCTTCCGGCGATCGAAACCCTGGGCGCGGTATCGGTCATCTGCACCGACAAGACCGGCACGCTGACCCGCAATGAAATGGTGGTGGCGACCGTGGCGCTCGCCGGCGCCAGCTACCGCGTGGAAGGCGAAGGTTATGCGCCGCAGGGTTTGCTGGTCCGCGAAGACGCAGGCGAAGGGCCGGCGGCGGCGCTGGCCGGGCTGGCACGCGCCGCTGCCCTGTGCAACGAGGCCGCGCTGCACAGCCGCGAAGGCGAGTGGCAGGTCGAAGGTGACCCGATGGAGGGCGCGCTGCTCGCCTTCGCCGGCAAGGCCGGCATCGACCTGCAGCGTATTGGCGCCGACTGGCCGCGGGTTGACGCCATCCCCTTCGACGCCCGCCACCGCTTCATGGCCAGCCTGCATCACGACCACGACGGGCACGTGGTCGCCCTGGCCAAAGGCGCTCCGGAACGTTTGTTGGCGATGTGCGCATGCCAGCGCGGCGAAGCAGGCGACGAGCCGCTCGATACCCAGACCTGGCGCGAGGCCGCCGACGCCATCGCCGCACGCGGCCAGCGGGTCCTGGCCTTCGCCTCCCGGGACATGCCACCGGGCAGCACGAGCCTGGATTTCGCCGACGTCGAGGGCCCCCTGGTGTTGCTGGGCCTGGTCGGCCTGATCGATCCGCCGCGACCGGAGGCGGTGGCCGCGGTCGCCGAGTGCCGCCGCGCCGGCATACGCGTGAAGATGATCACCGGCGACCACGCCGGCACGGCGGCCGCCATTGGCGCCCAGGTCGGGCTGGAAGCCCCGGACGCGGTGCTCACCGGCACCGACCTGGACGAGCTCGACGACGAAGCCCTGCGCGCCGCGGTCGATCGCACCGACGTTTTTGCCCGCACCAGTCCCGAACACAAGCTGCGCCTGGTGATGGCGCTGCAGTCGCTGGGCCGCGTGGTCGCGATGACCGGCGACGGCGTCAACGACGCGCCCGCGCTGAAGCGGGCCGATGCCGGCATCGCAATGGGCCGCAAGGGCAGCGAAGCGGCGAAGGAGGCATCGGAACTGGTGCTGGCCGACGACAACTTCGCCTCGATCGCCGCCGCCGTGCGCGAGGGACGCACGGTCTACGACAACCTGCGCAAGGTCATCCGCTGGACCCTGCCCACCAATGCCGGCGAAGCCGGAACGATCATCGTGGCCCTGCTGGCCGGCCTGGCGCTACCGGTGACACCCGTGCAGATCCTTTGGGTGAACCTGGCCACGGCGATCACCCTGGGCCTGGCCCTGGCTTTCGAACCGACCGAGCCCAATACGATGCGCCGGCCGCCGCGCCGGCCCGACGAGCCCTTGCTCGACCGCAGCCTGGCCTGGCACATCACGCTGGTCGCCGGCCTGTTCATGCTGGCGGTGTTCGGCATCTTCGAGTGGACACTTGCGCGCGGGCATTCGATCGAACTGGCGCGCACGCTGGCAGTGAACACGCTGGTGGTGCTGGAGATCTTCCACCTCTTCCACGTGCGCAACCTGCACGGCACCTCGTTCAACCTGCAGGCGATCAAGGGCACGCCGGTGATCTGGCTGACGATAACGCTGGTGACCGCGGCGCAGTTCGCGATCACCTACGTCCCGGCCCTTCAGCAGGTGTTCGGCACCACCGCCGTGCCGCTGGCGGACGGCCTGGTGGTGGTGTCGCTGGGCGTCGTCCTGCTGGTGGTGCTTGAAGTCGACAAGGCACTGAGGCTGCGCCGCAGCCCGGCCTAGAGCGCCCGGTGAACCGCCTCGCCGAACAGCGGCGTGTGGTGGTTGCAGTCATTCAGGCGCACCACCTCCAGCGCGTCGGCGGCGGGGCCTTCGAGCAGGTTGAGCGTGGTCGGAGCCTGCCGGAATGACCACAGCCGCGACAGCGGCAGGCCCAGCACCCGGCAAAGCAGGACGCGGTTGACCGCGTCGTGCGCCACCACCAGCAGCGTGTCGCCCTCGCCCAGGCCTTTGCAGGCGCGGGCGAAAGCCGGCCAGGCGCGGTCGAAGACCTGCACGATCGATTCACCGCCGCCGGGCATCTGCACGGTTTCCGGGGAATCGCGCCAGGCGCGCAGGCGATTCGGGTCGCGGGCGCGGATCTCGCTGGCCAGCAGGCCTTCCCAGTCGCCGTGGGCGATTTCCTGCAGGTCGCGGTCGAGCTTGAGCAGGCCGGCGCGTTCTTCGCCGAGCGCGAGTTCGGCGGTGCGGCGCGCGCGCGACAGCGGCGAGGCCACCGCGCGCGTTATCGGCATGTCGCGCAGGCGGTCGCCCAGCAGCCGCGCCTGGCGTTCGCCGGTTTCCGACAGCGCGATGTCATGCTGGCCCTGGTAGCGGCCTTCGGCGTTCCAGGGTGTTTCGCCGTGGCGGGCAAGCAGGATGCGCATCACAGCTGCTCCATCGAAACGATGCCGGGGATGCCGCGCAGCGACTGCAGCTGCGGGGCGGCGACCTCGCGGTCGACGGTTATCGCCGCAACGGCGCCGCCGTCGCCGGTGGCGCCGAGCGAGAAGTTGACGATGTTCACGCCGGCCGCGCCCAGGTGCGAACCGACCAGGCCGATGACGCCGGGTTTGTCTTCGTTGCGCATCAGCAGCACGTGCGCCAGCGGGTCGAAGTCGAGTTCGACGCCGTCCAGGCGCACCACGCGCGGACCGCGGTGAAGCGTGGCCTCGATTTCACGCGACTGGCCGCCGCCCTCGACGCGGATGCGCAGCAGGCGGTCGAAACCGTCGCCGTCGCCGCCCAGGGTTTCGGCAACTTCCAGGCCACGCGCCGCCGCTTCGTGCAGCGCGTTCACCGGCGTCACCCGGCCCGAAGCCGGGCCCAGCAGCGCCGCCACCAGCAGGCGCGTCAGCGGCCGCGTGTCCAGACCCTCGGTGCGGCCGGCGTAAGTGACCTGCAGCTTCACCGGCGCCGGCACCAGCCGGCCGGCCAGCTTGCCCAGCGCGGTCATCAGCGGCATCCAGGGGCCGACTTCGCGCGCGGTTTCGGGCGTAAGCGGCGGCAGGTTGACGCAGCCGGCAACGGCGCCCGTGGCGACGAAGTCGATGATCTGCCGCGCCAGGATCGTGCTGACCGCCTGCTGGGCTTCGCCGGTGCTGGCGCCCAGGTGCGGGGTCAGCACCAGGCGCGGGTGGTTGCGCAGGGCCGAGTCCTTGGGCAGCGGCTCGGTGGCGAAGGTGTCGAGCGCGGCGCCGGCCAGGTGGCCTTCGTCAAGCAGTTTGAGCAGGGCCTGTTCGTCGAGCAGGCCGCCGCGCGCGGCGTTGATGACAAAGGCGCCGGGCTTGAGCAGGCGCAGGCGCGTTTCGTCGAGCAGGTTGGTGGTGTCCTTGGTGCGCGGGATGTGCAGCGTCACCACGTCGGCCCAGGCCAGCAGGTCGTCGAGCGCCATCAGCGGCACGCTGCCCTTGCCGGCGGCGGAAGCAGGCAGGAAAGGATCGTAGGCGGCCACTTCCATGCCGATGCCCAGGGCCTTGCGCGCGACGGTGGCGCCGATGCGGCCCAGGCCGATCACGCCGAGCTTCTTGCCCTCGAGTTCGAAGCCGGTGAGTCCGGCCTTGGGCCATTCACCGGCCTTCATGCCGGCGTCGGCGCGCGGCACGTGCCGGGCCAGGGCGAACAGCAGCGAGATGGCGTGTTCGGCCGCGGCCAGGGTATTGCCGTCGGGCGCGTTCATCACGGCGATGCCGCGGGCGGTGGCGGCTTCGACGTCGATGGTGTCGACGCCGGCGCCGGCGCGGCCGATCACCTTAAGCTGCGCGGCCTTGGCCAGGGCGTCGCCCGGCACCTGGGTGGCCGAACGCACCAGAATGGCGTCAAAGCCGGCCAGCTTGTCGGCCAGCGCCTTGGGGTCTTTTATCGGGTCGCTGATTTCAACGGTCCAGCCGGCCTTGCGGAACAGGTCCAGGCCGTCTTCATGGATGCCATCACAGGCCAATACGCGCATCGCCACACTCCTCGTTCACGGTTCATGGGGGGCCGGGACGGCCAGGCGATCGCCGGGGCGACCGCGTACATGCACGTGAAGAGGACGACGCTAGGACCATCAGAAAGCCGATGCGGAACGACGCCACCGGCGTGACTTCGGGTCTGGAGACGGGGCTTCAAGAGCATGGGAGTCCAGGACCAACGCCCCGACGGTAGCAGAGCCGCCGCCGTCGCCGCCAGTCCCGGACCATGACCTCTGGCCTACTCGCCGGCGCGCCGCATGCCCTAGGCTCGGCAGCTTCGTCCCATGCAAAGGTTCCGCCCATGACCCGCCTCAAGCCGCTTGCCCTGGCGCTTTCCGTATCCCTGACGCTGGCCGCCTGCCAGAAGGCGGAAGAACCCGCCGCCACCGCCGCCGCGCCGGAGGCGCCGAAGCTGCAGGTCGACCTGGCCCAGGTGCAGCAGCAGCCGATCTCGCTCAAGGCCCAGGACCTCGACACCAGCATCCAGGCCTGCCAGGACTTCAATGGTTTCGTGAACTCCAGGTGGCTTGCCGCCAACCCGGTGCCGGGCGACCGCACCACCTGGGGCGCCTTCCCGGCGCTGGGCGAACGTTCCCTGCAGGTGCAGCACGAAATCGCCAAGGCGGCCGCCGCCGGCGAATGGCCGCAGGGCAGCATGGAACAGAAGGTCGGCGACTTCTTCGCCGCCGGCATGGACGAAGCGGCGATCGAAGCGGCGGGCCTGGCGCCGGTGCAGCCCGAACTCGACCGCATCGACGCACTGGCCTCGAATGCCGACATCCCGGCCTACATCGGCGATGCCTACGGCCGCGGCCAGGGCATGCTGTTCGGCTTCTACGCGATGGCCGACTACAACGACTCCACCACCAACATCGCCTACGCCAGCCAGGGCGGCCTGTCGCTGCCCGAGCGCGCCTACTACCTGGAAGACCGCGAGGACTACAAAACCGCCCGCGCCGCCTTCGTCGAACACGTGGCCGCGCTGATGCAGCTGGCCGGTTCGGACGAAGAAACCGCGAAGGCCCAGGCGCAGGACGTGCTGGCCTTCGAAACCCGCCTGGCCCAGGCCTCGCTGGGCCGCCTGGAACTTCGCGACCCGCTACAACCCGGTGTCGCTGGCCGACGCCGACGCCAGCACGCCGAACTTCAGCTGGACGCAGTTCTTCACCGCGCTCGACGTCGATGCGCCGCAGACCTTCTCGCTGCCGATGCCCACCTTCTTCAAGGAAGTGGACGCCATGCTGGCCGACGTGCCGCTGGAGACCTGGAAGACCTGGCTGCGCTTCCGCACCATCGACGAGGCCTCGCCCTACCTGTCGAACGCCTTCGCCGAACGCAACTTCGAGTTCTACGGCAAGACCCTGCGCGGCCAGAAGGAAATGCAGGAACGCTGGAAGCGCGTGCTGGGCGCGCTCAACGGCTCGATGGGCGAAGGCTTCGGCCAGCTCTATGTCGAACAGGCCTTCCCGCCCGAGTCCAAGGCCAAGATGGAAGAGCTGGTCGGCAACCTGATGGCCTCGCTCAAGACCCGCCTGGAAAACCTGGAGTGGATGAGCGAGGACACCAAGGCCAAGGCCATCGAGAAGTGGTCCTCGTTCACGCCCAAGGTCGGCTACCCGGACAAGTGGCGCGACTGGAGCGGCCTGGAGGTTTCGGATGAAAGTTACGCCGGCAACCTGCTCGCCGCCTCGGCCTTCAACTACCGCTACATGCTCGACAAGATCGGCAAGCCGGTCGACCGCAGCGAATGGGGCATGAGCCCGCAGACGGTGAACGCCTACTACCGCGCCACCGCCAACGAGATCGTGTTCCCGGCCGCCATCCTGCAGCCGCCCTTCTTCGACGTGAACGCCGACGACGCGCTCAACTACGGCGGCATCGGCGCCGTGATCGGCCACGAAATGCTGCACGGCTTCGACGACCAGGGCAGCAAGTTCGACGCCCACGGCAACATGGCCAACTGGTGGACCGACCAGGACCGCGAGAAGTTCGAGGCCGCCACCGCCAAGCTGGCCGACCAGTACAGCGGCTACGAGGCCCTGCCGGGCCTGTTCGTGAACGGCAAGCTGGGCCTGGGCGAGAACATCGCCGACCTCGGCGGCGTCACCGTCGCCCATGACGCGCTGCAGCGCGCCCAGGGCGAGGGTTTCACCGACCCGATGATCGACGGCTACAGCCAGGACCAGCGCTTCTTCATGAACTGGGCCACGGTCTGGCGCATCGCCTTCACCGAAGCCCAGCTCAAGCAGCAGATCACCGTCGGCCCGCACAGCCCGGGCATGTTCCGGGCGATCGGCGCCCCGTCCAACCTGCCGGCCTTCGCCGAAGCCTTCGAGTGCAAGGAAGGCGACAAGATGGTGCGTTCGGGCGAGGACCGCGTCGTCATCTGGTAAGCAAAACCGGACACAAAGCACCCCGCCCCGGGCAGTTCCGCTGCCCGGGGCGCTTTTTTTTGTGAAGTCCGTCCCAAATCGGGGCGCGAAACCGTATATTCGGACTTACGGCACATCCGTCTGGTCGTTGGGGAACACCGACCGGGCCGTCCGTCCAAGGCGCCGCCGCCGCGCGGCATATTCCGATCAAAGTTCAGGGGAAATACCTAGTGACCACCACCTCACGCAAGCACCGCCTGCGCGCGCTCGCGCTCGCCACCGCCATGGCCTTCGCCGGCACCGCCGCCCAGGCTGGCGAAGTCATCAGCGCCGGCCTCGATTCCGGCCAGCAGTTCGAGCGTTTCATCGTCAAGTTCAACGATGATGCCGTCGCCGCCAAGTCCGGCGGTTCGTCCATGGACGCCGTCGTGATGGCCGCCAACCGCGCCCTGCAGGGCCAGCCGATGGCCAAGTCCGGCGACGCCGCGCCGCAGGCGCCCGCCATGGCCAGCTACCTGCGCCCGATGGCGCTGGGCGCCGAAGTTCTGGGCGTGAACCGCAAGCTCGACCGCGCCGCGGCCGAAGCCGTGCTGCGCGAGATCGCCAGCCTGCCGGGCGTCGAGTCGGTGCAGGTGGACTGGATGCTTGAAGCGCACATGATTCCCAACGACCCGCTCTACTTCGCGCAGTGGGCGTTCTCCAACACCAGCACCGGCATCCGCGCCGAAGCGGCCTGGGACCTGGCCGACGGCAGCGGCATCCGCGTGGCCGTGCTCGACACCGGCATCACCAACCACCCGGACCTGAACGCGAACATCGTGCCGGGCTACGACTTCATCAGCGTGCCCGAGGTGTCCAACGACGGTGACGGCCGCGACGCCGACCCGAGCGACCCGGGTGACTGGGAAGAGCCGCCGGCGTTCCCCGAATTCGCCCGCAGCAGCTGGCACGGCACCCACGTCGCCGGCACCGTCGCAGCGGTCACCAACAACGCCAGCGGCCTGGCCGGCACGGCCTTCAACGCCCGCGTGATGCCGGTGCGCGTGCTCGGCACCGGCGGCGGCAGCTTCATCGACATCCTCGAGGCGATCATCTGGGCCTCGGGCGGCTCCGTGCCCGGCGTACCCGATCTGGCGCCCGGCGATGCGGCCGACGTCGTGAACCTGTCCCTCGGCGGCTTCGCGTCCTGCCATCCCCTCATCCAGGCCGCCGTGGACAGCGCCGTCTCGCGCGGCACCACCGTGGTGGTTTCGGCGGGCAACAGCAATTACGACGCCTCGTTCTTCGTGCCGGCCAACTGCGCGAACGTCGTCACCGTCGCGTCCAGCGACGTCGCCGGTGCGCGTTCGGGCTTCTCCAACTTCGGCCCCAGCATCGAGATCACGGCGCCGGGCTCGACCATCGCGTCCACGCTCAACAGCGGCGAGACCGTTCCCGGCGCACCGAACTACGTCTACTACTCGGGCACCTCGATGGCGGCCCCGCACGTGTCCGGCGCCATCGCCCTGGCCCAGAGCCGCCGCCTGGCCCTCGGCCTGCCGCTGTGGACCCCGGCCGAAGTGACCAGCCAGCTGGCCGCCACCGCCTATCCGATGGTCGTTCCCTGCCCGCAGGGCTGCGGCCCGGGCCTGCTCGACGCCCATGCGCTGGTCGAGGCCGCGGGCTTCATCCCGGGTCCGGCGGACCTGGCCGTCTACGCCAGCCGTCCGGCCGCGATCACCTACGCGCGTGAAGTGACGTTTGGCTTCTCCGTGCGCAACCGTGGCCCGGGTGATGCCGCCGGCACCTACCTGGAAATGGAAATCACCAACCGCGTGGAAGGCCTCACCGTCGACGCGCCGGCCGGCTGGAGCTGTGCCGAGCAGGCGCCGACCCGTAACGCCCGGATCATGCGCTGCGACTTCGCGGGCAATTACCCGAACCGCCAGAACGACCTGATCAAGTTCACCGCCACCTCGGCGCGCTCGGTCCAGGTCCAGGCCACGGGCACCGCCGGCAGCAGCAACGACGACCCGATGGCCCGCAACAACACGGCCAGCATGCTCTTCCGCTTCGGTATCGGTCACTACTGATCGAAGGGCCAAAGTGCCAACTCAAGGGACGCGACGGCTGCCACGCCCCGACGGGCGCCCCGCCCAACCGCCCCCGAACCGGGGCCCGGAGAACACCTTGAACCTTCGTTACGCCAAACCCCTGACGCTGGCGCTTGCCGTCACCGTCGCCCTGGCCGCCTGCCAGAAGACCGACACCGCCGACACCACGGCCGTGGAAACCGCCGGCGAAACCGCCGCGCCCGCCATCGACATGTCGGGCCTGAAAACCCCGGTGATCGCCCTGCAGGCCACCGACCTCGACACCAGCGTGTCGGCCTGCACCGACCTCAACCAGTTCGTCAACGGCAAGTGGCTGGCCGCCAACCCGGTGCCCGCCGACCGCACCACCTGGGGCAGCTTCGAACTGCTGGCCGAGCGTTCGCTGGAAATCCAGCACGCCCTGGTTGAAAACCTCGCCGCCCGCCCGGACGCCGAAGGCACCGCCAAGCTGATCGGTGACATCTGGGCCACCGGCATGGACGAGGCCGCCATCGAAGCCGCCGGCCTGGCGCCGCTGCAGCCGATGCTCGACGGCATCGCCGCGCTCGACTCCGGCGACGCCGTGGCCCAGTGGCTGCGCGACAGCTACGCCAAGGGCCAGGCCTTCGTGTTCGGTTTCGGCCCCGAGGCCGATTTCAAGAACTCGAGCATGAACATCGCCTACGCCACCCAGGGTGGCCTGGGCCTGCCGGACAAGGGTTATTACTTCGACGAAAAACACGCCGCCATCCGCGAAGCCTACGTCGCGCACATCGCCAAGGTGCTGGAACTGGCCGGCGCCGACGCCGAAGCCGCCGCCACCCAGGCCCGGGCCGTGATGGACTTCGAGACCCGCCTGGCCGGCAAGTCGCTGTCGAGCGAAGAACTCTCCCGCGACGTGTCCAAGTACTACAACCCGGTCAACCTGGAGCAGGCCGACGCGGTCAGCCCGAACTTCACCTGGTCGCGTTTCTTCGATTCCCAGGGCGTGCCGGCGCCGGAAATGTTCTCGCTGGCCCAGCCCGACTTCCACGCCGAGGTCAGCGCGATGCTGGCCGACGTGCCGGTTGAAAACTGGCAGGCCTACCTGCGCTTCCACGCGATCGACAACGCCGCGCCCTTCCTGGCCAACGCCTTCGCCGAAGAGAACTTCAACTTCTACGGCAAGACCCTGCGCGGCCAGCAGGAAATGCAGCCGCGCTGGAAGCGCGTCCTGAACACCATCAACGGCCAGATGGGCGAAGCCCTGGGCCAGGAATACGTGGCCGTGGCCTTCCCGCCCGAAGCCAAGGAACGCATGCAGGACCTGGTCGGCAACCTGTCGGACGCGCTCAAGACCCGCATCGAGAACCTCGAATGGATGGGCGCGGAAACCAAGGAAAAGGCGATCGAAAAGTGGGCCGCCTTCACCCCGAAGATCGGCTACCCGGACAAGTGGCGTGACTGGAGTGGCCTGGCCACCAGCCGCGATGCCTACGTGGCCAACCTGATGGCGGCCAACGCGTTCAACTACCGCTTCAACCTGGCCAAGATCGGCAAGCCGGTGGACAAGAGCGAATGGGGCATGAGCCCGCAGACGGTCAACGCCTACTACAACCCGCTGGCGAACGAGATCGTGTTCCCGGCCGCCATCCTGCAGCCGCCGTTCTTCGACATCGACGCCGACCCGGCCCTGAACTACGGCGGCATCGGTGCGGTGATCGGCCACGAAATGATCCACGGCTACGACGATCAGGGCAGCCGCTTCGGTGCCTCGGGCAACTTCGAGAACTGGTGGAGCGACAAGGACAAGGAAGGTTTCCAGTCGCGCACCGACCAGCTGGTGGCGCAGTTCGACGCCTACGAGTCCATCGACGGCCTGCACGTCAACGGCAACCTGACCCTGGGCGAGAACATCGCCGACCTGGGCGGCCTGGCCGTTGCCTTCGACGCCCTGCAGCGCGACCTCGAGAACAAGAAGGTCGGCGAGATCGACGGTTACACCCAGGACCAGCGCTTCTTCATGAACTGGGCCACCGTCTGGCGCCGCAACTTCAAGGACGAGGAGCTGCGCGTGCGCCTGCAGACCGATCCGCACGCCCCGGCCGGCTTCCGGGCCATCGGCGCGCCGTCGAACCTGCCGGTCTTCGCGGCCGCCTTCAGCTGCCAGGAAGGCGACGCCATGGTGCGGCCGGAGGCCGATCGCGTCTCGATCTGGTAAGCCGCCAGGCACCCCGCTCCAAGGACGGCCCGGGCTTGCCCGGGCCGTTTGCGTTCAGGCAGGGGCACATCCGATTGGGCCAGCCTGCCGCGGGGCGGTAGAATCGCCCTCCCCCGAGTGGAGCCACACATGCTTTTTTCCCCCGGCCAACGCTGGTTCTCCAGCGCCGAGCCCGAACTCGGCCTGGGCACGGTGCTGCGCCTGGCCGGCCGCCAGGTGCAGATCGTTTTCACCGGCACCGGCGTGGTGCGCATGTACGCCCTGGGCTCGGCGCCGCTGCTGCGCGCCGTGTTCCGCCCCGGCGAGCGCGTGCGCGTCGAGGGCAGCGACAAGACCGTCGAACAGGTCGAGGACCGCGAAGGCCACGTGCACTACCTGTGCGACGGCCAGTGGCACCCCGAAGGCGCGCTCGACGCCGAACAGCCGGTGTCGCAGGCCGATTCGCGCCTGCTGTCGGGCCGGGTGGATCGCAACGACCAGTTCGAGTTCCGGGTGGAATGCCTGCGCCGCCGCGCCGAAGCGCGCGCGCATCCGGGCTGGGGCGTGCTGGGCGCGCGCATCGACCTGGTGCCCCACCAGCTGCAGGTGGCCGAGGCCGCCGCCGCGCGCCGGCCGCCGCGCCTGCTGCTGGCCGACGAGGTCGGCCTGGGCAAGACCATCGAAGCCTGCCTGGTCACCGCGCAAATGCTGGCCTCGGGCCGCGCCCGCCGGGTGCTGGTGCTGGTTCCCGAAAGCCTGGTCAACCAGTGGTTCGTCGAACTGCTGCGGCGCTTCAACCTGCCCTTCGCCATCTACGACGAAGAGCGCTGCGAATCGCTGGAGATGACCGAACCCAAGGCCAATCCCTTCGAGGACGAACAGTGCGTCATCGCCTCGGTGGACTGGCTGGCCAGCCATGAAAAGCGCGCCCGCCAGGCCCTGGCCGCCGGCTGGGACCTGCTGCTGGTGGACGAAGCCCACCACCTGGTCTGGACCCCCGAATTCACCAGCCCGGGTTACGCCCTGGTTGAATCGCTGTCGGCGCGCACGCCGGGCCTGCTGCTGCTCACGGCCACGCCCGAACAGCTGGGCCTGGGCGGCCACTTCGCCCGCCTGCGCCTGCTCGACCCGGCGCGTTACACCGACCTGGAAGCCTTCCGCGCCGAAACCCGCGGTTACCAGGGCCTGTCGGCCCTGGCCGGCCGCCTGCTCGACGACCAGGCGCTGACCACCGAAGACATGGAAACCCTGGCCGGTCTGTTCCCGGAAGACGGCGACCACCTGGCCCAGCGCCTGGCGCGTATCGCCGCCGGCGACGCCGCTTCCCGCGACGCCCTGCTGGCCGACCTGGTCGACCGCCACGGCACCGGCCGGGTGATGGTGCGCAACCGCCGCGCCGCCGTCGGCGGTTTCCCCGTGCGTTTCCCGCACCTGGCGACTCTGCCCGAGCCCGAAGACCCGACCGTGCTGGGCACGCTGCGCGCCGAGTTCGCGCACGACGTCGGCGAAACCGACGACGAGCCCGCGCACGACTTCACCCGCGACCCGCGCATGGACTGGCTGCTCGACACGCTCGACGCCCTGGCCCCGGCCAAGGTGCTGCTGCTGTGCCGTTCGCGCGCCAAGGTGCAGGCCATCGAAGAAGCCCTGCGCCTGCGCACCGGTCTGCAGGTGGCGCGTTTCCACGAAGACATGAACCTGCTGCAGCGCGACCGCAACGCCGCGTTTTTCGCCGACCCGGAAGGCGCGCGCCTGCTGGTCTCGAGCGAGATCGGCGCCGAAGGCCGCAACTTCCAGTTCGCCCAGCACCTGGTGTTCTGGGACCTGCCGCTGCACCCGGACATGCTCGAGCAGCGCATCGGGCGCCTCGACCGCATCGGCCAGGCCGGCGACGTCAACCTGCACGCCGCTGCGGTGGCCGGCAGCGCCCAGGAAGTGCTGCAGCGCTGGCTGCACGAAGGCCTGGACGCCTTCCGCCAGGTACTGGCCGACGGCCGCGAGATGCTGCGCGGATTCGGCGCCGAACTGCTGCAGCTGGCGGCCATGGACGCCGACGCCCGCGAGCCGGCGTTTGGCGAACTGCTTGAACGCACCCGCGCGCGCCACGCCGAAGTGGCGCGGCTGATCGCCGAGGGCCGCGACCGCCTGCTGGAACTGGGCAGCCGCGGCCTGGGCGAGCGCGACGCGCTGCGCAAGGCGCTGCAGGCCGACGACCAGCACGCCGCGCTGGACGACTTCCCGCTGCGCCTGCTGGAAAGTTTCGGCGTGCACAACGAGGCCCTGGGCCCCAACACCTGGCTGCTCGACCCCGAGCACCTGACCGTGGACGGCTTCGAGGAACTGCGCCAGGGCATGCGCGCCTGCACCACCGACCGCGCCACCGCGCTGGCCCGCGACGACCTGCTCTACCTGCGCCCCGACCACCCGCTGATGCTGACCGCCACCGACCTGCTGATCTCCGGCGAAAGCGGCAACGCCGCCTTCCTGGTCGATGACGTGCTGCCGCCGCGCACCGTCGTGCTGGAGGCAGTGAACATCATCGAATGTGTCGCCGACCCGCGCCTGGACATCGAACGCTGGCTGCCGCCGACGCCGCTGTCGGTGGCCATCGACACCCGCCTGCAGCAGCGTCCGGACTTCTCGCCCGGCGATCGCGCCCGCCACCGCGCCGGCGACCGTGTGTTCGACCTGGGCCCGCAGCGCAAAGTATTGGCGGCGCTGGTACCACCCATGCTCGAGCGCTGCCGCGACGCCGCCAAAGCCGCGGCGCAGGAGCGCATCGACGCCGCCCTGGCCCGCGCCGACGAAACCCTGTCCGCGGAAATCCAGCGCCTGCGCGCCCTTGCACACGTGAACCCGGCGGTGCGTCCCGCCGAGATCGCCGCCCTGGAAGCCGAACGCGAAGCCGTACTCGCCGCCCTGCCCACCGCGCGCCCGCGCCTGGACAGCCTGCGCCTGGTCGCCAGCACCGACTTCCTGCAACTGCGCCGCTGACTGCGCCCTTGCGGGAGGGACTTCAGTCCCGAATCCGCACCGAACTGTCGTCGTAGGACATGGGCAGCAGTACGACGCGCGTCGGCGCGTCTTCAGCCACCGGATTGAACCGGAGTCGCTGCACCGACCGCATCAGGCCCTTGCCCGCGGCCGGGCCCGGCAGGCTTTCCACGACCATGGCCCGAACCACTTCGCCCGAAGGCGCTATGTGCAGTCGGTACATCGCCAGGCCGGGGTCGTACAGGCGATGGCGGCTCACGGCGCCGTGGCCACCGGCCAGGGGCACGCGGTCGCCCTTCAGTTCGAGCCGGGTGGGATAAACCTCGTGCACCGGGCGGCATTTGCGATCCCCGGCCGAACCCTCGTCGCCCTTCGAGGCCAGGGCGTCGTCGATCTGCGCGCCATGTTTGTCGAGGAAGCCGCGCACCAGGGCTTCGATCTCCTGGTCGGTTTTTTCGCCGCGCGGCAAGGCATCGAAGCCGCGCTTGATCAGGTCGGCCTGGTAGGTGCGGAACTGGCTGGGATGTTCGCGCTGCATGTAGAACGCGTAGAGCTGGGCCCAGACCATGCCCGCCATCGGGTCGCCGTGTTCGAGCTCGAGTTCGGCCGACGACGCCATCGCCGCAAGCTGCCCGCCCAGCGCCGCGTGTGCCAGCAGCGGGCGCGCTTTTTCGATGTCGCGCTCGACCAGCGCCGCCGGATGGCTGCGCCCCAGCCGGTAGAACGCACCCAGCTGGAACTTTTCGTATGCCGCCGCCTGGGCACCCTCTTCTTCCCACCGCGCGGCTTCGTCTCCGTCCGGATTCGCCGGATGCGCGTCGATGTCCTTCGCCACGCAAAGCGGCAGCCCCGCATCATCGGCACTGGCAGGGGAAATACCCGCAGCCAGGGCCAATGCCAGCGCCCACGCCAGCGCCTTCATCGCACCGCCTTCGGGCCACGCGGCCGGAACGGCGGCTGGCCGCGCCAGTAGCGGATCATCAGCCAGCCGAACAGCATGCCGCCAAGATGCGCGAAGTGGGCAATGCCCGACGCGGTGTTGAACACGCCCATCAGCAGTTCGATGGCGCCGAAGACGATGACGAAGGTGCGCGCCTTCATCGGGATCGGCGGGATCAGCAGCATGATCTGCCGGTTCGGGAACAGCATGCCGTAGGCCATGAGCAGGCCGAAGATGCCGCCCGACGCACCCACCGTCGGGTACACGCCCTGGCCGGTGATGCCGCTGGTGACCACGATCAGCTGGATCAGGCCGGCGCCGGCGACGCAGACCACGAAGAACGACAGGTACCGGCGCGAGCCCCAGGTCTGTTCCAGCGAGCCGCCGAACATATAGATCGCCAGCGCGTTGAAGAACAGATGGCCCAGGCTGCCGTGCAGCAGGCCATAGCTGAGGATCTGCCAGGGCAGGAAACCCACCGTCACCGGCAGGCCATCGAGGCCGGTGCCGATCGGGTAATCGCCCAGCGGCCAGAGCGCGAAGTAGAGGATCGCGGCTTCCGGCGCCAGCATC
>NZ_CAXBJS010000002.1:0-44010 GCF_963976025.1 uncultured Arenimonas sp. | reverse complement strand
AGGGCCTTGGTGACCGGCGGCAGGTACATGCGGAATTCCCGGGGAAAGACCCGGCCATCATAACGGCTGCCGGTGTGAAGCCGCCGGGCTCAGTCCGGCGGCGACCAGAGGATTTCATCCAGGCTGGGCGCCGCCCGCTGCCCGCGCACCCGGCCCGCTTCCACCCGCACGCCCTCGGCGCGCAGGCGCTGCACCTGTTCGTCGAACTCGGGCGAGCCGGCCGGGAAGGCGATACGGCCGTCCGAACGCAGCACGCGGTGCCAGGGCAGGCCAGGCTCGTCGCCGGCGGAAAGAATACGCGCCACCAGCCGGGCGAGGCCCGGCAGGCCGGCCCGGCGGGCGATTTCGCCATAACCGGCGACCTGCCCGGGCGGCACCGCGCGCACGGCCGCCAGCACCTGGCGGCGCTGTTCCTGGACCCGGCTTTCCTTGGGCTTTGCTGGCATGGGCGCTAGGATAGCCCTCCCCCAAGCCAGCAGTACGCAACCATGCAGAATTTCGAACAGATCCGCGGCCACCTCCAGGGCAAGTACAAGCTGACCGCCAGCGAGCCCTACCTGGCCTGCGTGCAGCTGTCGCTGGACAAGGGCAAGCGCCACCAGAGCATCTTCCTGTCGGAAATGATGGACGAGACCGACCGGCCCTACCTGCGCGTTAGCACCGTCATCGCGCCGATGACCGGCGTCGACGCCAAGCGCATGCTGGCCTTCAACTGGCAGAGCCCGGTGGGCTTCCTGGCCGTCGGCGAACTCGACGGCATGCCCTACCTGCAGCTGTGCGAAAACCGCCCCTACGACACCCTGACCGCCGCCGAGATCGACCGCCTCGTGCTGGAAATCGGCGGCCTGGGCGACCAGATGGAACGCATGCTCTCGGCCGGCGGCGACCTGCTGTAACTCAGGTCCAGCCAACCCACTCGGCGCCCTTGTACAGGGCATAAGCGAGCCCGCCCGCGGCGGGGATGGTGAGGATCCAGGCCCAGATTATTTTCTGGATGATGGTCCAGCGCAGCCCGCGCGGGTTCTTGGCCACGCCCACGCCCATGATCGCGGTGGAGATGCTGTGCGTGGTCGAGACCGGCATGCCGAAGTGCGCGGCCAGCGACAGGATGGTGGCCGAGCTGGTTTCCGCGGCGAACCCGTGGATGGGATGCAGCTTCACCATCTTGTGGCCCAGGGTCTTGATGATGCGCCAGCCGCCGGCCGCCGTGCCCACGGCCATGACGATGGCGCAGGTGACGATGATCCAGGTATCGATGCCACCTTCGGCGCTGCCCGGGTGCAGGAAGGCCAGCATCGGCGGCAGGTCGTCGAGCGTGCCGGCGGCTTCGGCGCCGATCAGGGCCAGGGCGATGATGCCCATGGTCTTCTGCGCGTCGTTGGTGCCGTGCGCATAGCCCATGTAGGCGGCGGAAACGATCTGCGCCTTGCCGAACACGGCGTTGACCCAGCGCGGCCGCGAAATGCGCGCCAGCCAGCCGCCGGCGCCGTTCATGGCACTGATGACGGCCATCAGGGCACCCATCATCACCAGGCCCAGCGTGAAGCCGGCCAGGGGCGAACTGACCATCGGCACGATCACCTTCCAGAAGATGCCTTCGTTCTGCGTCCAGTGTTCGGCCTGGCGGGCCCAGATGAGCACGTCGAAGTTGTTGCCCGACGCCGCCAGCGCGGCGCCGACCAGGCCGCCGATCAGGGCATGGCTTGAAGACGAGGGCAGTCCGAACCACCAGGTGATCAGGTTCCAGACGATGCCGCCGCTGAGCGCGCAGATCATCAGCTGGGAGCTGACCAGCACCACTTCGGCGTCGATCAGGCCCGAGGAAATGGTCAGCGCCACCGCCGTGCCCATCAGCGCGCCGATCAGGTTCATCACCGCGGCCAGCGCCACCGCCTGCATGGGCGAAAGCACCTTGGTGGCGACCACGGTGGCGATGGAGTTGGCGGTGTCGTGGAAGCCGTTGATGTATTCGAAGACAAGCGCGACCAACACCACGAACAGCACCAGGCCCAGGGCGACGGTCATGGATCAGGCGTTCTTGAGCACGATGTGGTAGATGACGTTGCCGGCGTCGCGGCAGCGGTCGATGGCCTTTTCCAGGATCTCGTAGAGGTCCTTGAGGATCAGGTAGCGCATCGGGTCGGTTTCGTTGGTGTAGGTGTCCCGGTACATCTCCAGGATCAGCCGGTCGGCCTCGGACTCGATCGCCTGCAGCTTGTCGTTCAGGGCCTTGGTGGTTTCCAGGTCCATGCCCTTGCGCAGCATGCCGACCATCTGTTCGAGCACCGTGCAGGCGCGTTCGAGCATGGCCGCACGCGGAATGAAATCGACGTCGCCGACCCGTTCCGAGGCCAGGGCGTAACGTTCGGCGAACTTCTCCACGACCTTGGGGATCTTGTACAGGGCGCCGGACAGTTCCTCGATGTCCTCGCGCTCGAGCGCGGTGACGAAGGTGTTCACCAGCTGCTGGCTGATTTCCGCCTGCAGGTCCTTTTCCAGCTGCCTGGCCGCCTTGAAGCGCTCCAGCGAGCGTTCCGCCGGCGGCGTGGACAGCAGTTCGCCCAGGGCCCGGGCACTTTCGCGGGCGGCGCCGGCGCTGGCTTCGAGCAGGCCGTAGAACTTGTCGCCCTTGCCGAAGATGGTCTGGAGGGAAAACATGGGGATTCCTTGCCTGGCCGGGACCGCCCCGCGCTTTGGTTGGCGCGCATGTTACCGCCATGTGACGGGTGGCCCCAGCTTCCTGCACCCCGATGGCCCGGGGCGCCTGTGGCATATTGTCGGCCATATCCGCCCCGAACCTCCTGCAGGAGCCCTGCGCCGGCCCAGTCCGGCAGCCCATGACCTTCGAACTCGCCCTCGTCCTGTTCCTGATCCTTTGCAACGGTTTCTTCGCCCTGTCGGAGATGTCCGTGGTCACCTCCCGGAAGGCCCGCCTCAAGCAGCAGTCCGAAGAAAGCCTGCGCGCCAAGGCGGCGCTGGAGCTGGCCGAACACCCGGAACGTTTCCTGTCCACCGTGCAGGTGGGCATCACCTCGATCGGCATCCTCACCGGCATGTTCGGCGGCGCCAGCATCGGCCGCCAGATCGCCGCGTCCCTGGCGCCGCTGGGCCTCGACGCCGGGCTGGCGGACGACGTCGGCAAGGGCATCGCGGTCGTGCTGATCACCTACTTCAGCATCATCGTCGGCGAGCTCGTGCCCAAGCGCATCGCACTGCTGGCGCCCGAGCGCATCGCCGGCATCGTGGCGATCCCGATGAAGTGGATATCGCTGGTCGCCACGCCCTTCGTCTGGCTGCTTTCGCACAGCACCCGCCTGCTGATGAAGGTGCTGCGCCTGGACCGCGGCCAGGCCGACCAGGTGACGGAAGAAGAAATCCGCATGCTGGTCGCCGAAAGCCACGAACAGGGCGTCATCGACGTCGGCGAACGCAACATGATCAACCGCGTGCTGCGCCTGGGCGACCGCAGCAGCGCCGGCCTGATGACGCCGCGTACGCGCATCGTGTGGCTGGACGCCTCGGCCAGCTTCGAGGAAAACCTGGAAGTGATGCGCGAAACGCCCTTCGCCCGCTACCCGGTCTACCGCGGCAGCGACACCGAAGTGCTGGGCATCCTGGAAACCAAGTCGCTCACCGGCATGATCGGCCGCGTCGGCAGCAATGCCGAACTGTTCCGCGAGCTGCGCCCGGCGCTGTTCGTTTCCGAATCCACCCAGGCCATGAAGCTGCTGGAAATCTTCCGCGAGGAACAGCAGACCCTGGCCCTGGTGGTGGACGAATACGGCGACGTGCAGGGCATGGTTTCCGCCAACGACCTGCTGGCGGCGGTGCTGGGCCGCGTGCAGGACACCGAGTCGGCGCCCGAGGAAGCCCTGGTGGTGACCCGCGACGACGGCTCCTACCTCGTCGACGGCCGCCTTTCCACCGAAGAACTTCGCGAACTGCTGTCCCTGAGCCGCCTGCCAGACGAAGACGACGGCGACTACCACACGGCCGCCGGCATGGTCATCGCCAGCTTCGGCCGCATCCCGCATTCGGGTGAACACTTCGACTGGGCCGGCTGGCGCTTCGAGGTGGTCGACCTGGACGGCGCGCGCATCGACAAGCTGCTGGTCGCCCGCCTGCCCGAACCCGATCGCGAGGACGGGATTTAGCACGGATAAAGGCACCCCACCCCAGACTCCGGTGCCATGACACCCGCCGAAATCAGCACCCGCGCCCTGCTCGATGCCCTTGCCGAAGGGCGCTGCGGGGCGTCGCCGATGACCCTGGGCGGGATCCTGGACGAATTCCGGGCCCGCGCCTTCGGCATTTACCTGCTGATCGTCATCCTGCCCGCCTTCATCCCGCTGCCGGCCGGCGCCGGCGCCGTCAGCGGCCCGCTGGTGTCCCTGGCCGGCCTGCAGCTGATGGCGCTGATGGCCCATCCCTGGGTACCGGGATTCCTGTCCCGGCGCCCCCTGCCCCCCGAACGGCTGGCGCGATTCCGCGACCGCAGCTCGGGCATGCTGCGCCGGCTCGAGAAGATCAGCCGCCCGCGCAGTGAATGGGCCATCGACCATCCGGCGGCGCGCCTGTTCACCGGGCTGCTGCTGGTGCTGCTGGGCGTGCTTCTGGCCCTGCCCATCCCGCTGACCAACTACCCCTTCGGCCTGCTGCTGCTGGCCTACGCCATCGCGCTGATCGAACGCGACGGCCGCCTGCTGGTGGTGGTCTGGGTGCTGGGCGTGGCCGAGATCGTCACCGTGGCGCTGTTTTCCAGCCAGATGGCGCAGTGGCTGGCCGACCTCTTCGCCTGAAGCTTATTCGCCCGAGGCTTCGCGGAAAGTCCGGCGCATCTCGTTGGCTGGCATCGGCCGGCCCAGCCAGAATCCCTGGCCCTGGTCGCAGCCGCGTTCGCGCAGCACCGCGTACTGCCCTTCGGACTCGATGCCCTCGGCCACCACGGTGATGCCCAGCGAATGCGCCATGGCGATGATGGCGGAGGTCAGGGCCAGGTCGTCGGGATCGCGCAGCACGTCGGCGACGAAGCTGCGGTCGATCTTCACCCCGTCCACCGGTACCCGGCGCAGGTGGCTCAGGCCCGAGAAACCGGTGCCGAAGTCGTCCAGCCAGACCTTGACGCCGGTGGCGCGAAGCCGGGACAGCAGGGCGCTGGCCTGGGCCTCGTCGCCCAGCACCGCGGTTTCGGTGAGTTCAAGGTGCAGCTGCTGCGGCTTCACGCCGGTGGACTGCAGCGCGCTGGCCACCACGTCCGGCAGGTCGCCGGTGCGCAGCTGCCGCGGCGAGATGTTCACCGACACGAAGGGTGTTTCCATGCCCGGCTGCTGCCAGGTGGCGGCATCCTGGCAGGCCTGCACCAGCACGTGCCGGCCCAGGGCCTCGATAAGTCCGCTCTGTTCGGCCACTTCGATGAACACCGAGGGCGGCACCACGCCCAGGCGTGGGTGTTCCCAGCGGCACAGCGCCTCGGCGCCCATCGGGCGGCCGTCGGCGAGGCGGTAGATGGGCTGGTAGTGCAGGCTCAGTTCGCCGCGCTCCCAGGCGCCGCGCAGTTCTTCTTCCAGTTGCACCCGGCGCTCCACCGCCTGGTCCATGGCCTTGGAATAAAAGCGATAGCAGCCCTTGCCGGCGACCTTGGCCTGGTACATGGCGATGTCGGCGTTCTTGAGCAGCTGCACGGCGCTGGACGCATCGAAGGGGAACAGCGTGATGCCGACCGAGGCGCCCAGGAACACCTGCCGCCCCTGCAGCACCAGCGGCCGCTGCACTTCTTCGATCAGCTCCTCGGCCAGACGGCCCGAGCTGGCGCGGATGTCTTCGGCCAGGAACAGCACGATGAATTCGTCGCCACCGAAGCGGGCGATCTCGGCGCCCTGCCCGCCCAGTCGTTCGACCGTCATGCGGATGCGCACCGACAGCTGGCCCAGCACTTCGTCGCCGGCCTCGTGGCCCAGGGTGTCGTTGACGCGCTTGAAGTCGTCCAGGTCCACGAACAGCAGGGCCAGTTCGCCGCTGCTGGCCTGCAGGGTCATCAGGCGGTCGTCGAGCGCTTCGCGGAAAGCCAGTCTGTTGGACAGGCCGGTCAGCGAATCGGTGTAGGCCATGCGGCGGATGTCGCGGTCGTGCCGCGCCACGGCTTCGGCCATGCGCCCGAAGCCACGCACCAGGTCGCCCAGTTCGTCCTGGCGCTCCGAGCGCAGTTCGATCTCGCCGTAGCGGCCCTTTTCCATGCGCCCGGCCGCGTCGGCCAGTTCGCTGATGGGCTGCACGATACGCTTCTGCAGCAGCCACATCGCCAGTATCGCAATGCCGAACTGCGCGGCCAGCAGCGCCACTATCCATGCCAGATGTTCGCGGTTGGCCTGGCCCAGGCTGGCTTCCAGCGGGCCCAGCACCTCGACCTCTCGGCTCAGGGCGTTGTCGCGCGAAAGGCCGACGCGCACGCCGCCGATGCGTTCGCCGCCGATGCGGATCGGGCTGGCGACGTCGAGCAGCTTGTCGTTCCACTGGCCGTGCGGGCCCTCGGCCTGCAGCGCCTCGAAAGCCATCGGGTCGGACATCGGCTGGCCGAAGGCCGGGATGTCGCCGGAGCCGTCGTGCAGCACCTGGCCTTCGGCGTCGTGGATGATCACGTACACCACGTCGGGCTGGCGCAGCGTGGCGCGCGCCAGCTCACCCAGCTTGGCCAGGTCCAGGTAGTACATCGGGTTGGTGGCGGCGTCGGCCAGCTGGCTCGACAGCGTCTGGCCGCGCATCAGCAGGCCCTCGCGGGCCAGTTCGCGCACGGCGTCGGCGCTCAGCTCGCGGGCATCGGCATTGCTGCGCTGGGTGTGCAGCCAAAGCGCTCCGAACAGCGCGGCGACCACCAGCATCACCAGGGCCAGCAGCCAGGTCAGTTCACCGCGCAGGCCCAGCCGGAACGGCAGCCTCATTCCAGGGCCTCGCGCACGCGGCGGGCACCACGCTGGAGCTCGTCGAGCGAACGGCGGGTCTCGGCGTCGGCTTCGTAGAAGCCGGTGGTGCGGAAGAACTGGCGCAGGGCGTCACGCGCCTGCGGGTCTTCGCTGGCGCCAAGCAGCACTTCCTTCAGGCGGGCGGCGACCTTGGGGTCCATGTCCTCGCTGACCAGCTCCATCGCCCGCGGCACCGGGCCGGTGGTGTGGATGATGACCAGGTCGCGGCGGAAGGCTTCGGACACCTTCTGCAGCGACGACCAGTCCTGGTCGCTGAAACCGCCGGCATCGACCAGGCGCTTGTGCACCCAGGCGCCAAGGTTGGCGTCGGTATTGGCGAAGACATATCCCACCGAATCGTCGTCGCCCTCGTCGAGCGGCGAGATCATCAGCGCCATCGGCAGGTCGCGCTCGAGCAGGGCCATGGCCGGCACCAGGTAGGCGCTGGTGGACGAGGGCGACTGGAAGGCGATGGTGTGCCCGCGCAGCTGCGAGAGGTCGGTGATGCCGCTGTCGCGGTGGGTGAAGATGACGCTGCGGTATTCGCGCGAACCGCTGCGTTCGGTGAGCAGCAGCGGCCGGGCGCCGGCGCGGTCGGCCAGCAGCAGGCCGGTGCCCGGGGTTTCGGTGACCCAGTCGACCTTGCCGCGGCGCAGGTAGCTCATCATCTGCTGCGGGTCGCGGGCCATCAGCACGCGGCCTTCGGTGATGCCGACGTCCTTCATGCGCGGAACGACGTAATCGATCAGCGGCTTGAGCTGTTCGTAGTGCCGGCGGGGGTCGTCGCTGATGCGTCCCAGCACCAGCACGCCGTCATTGGCCGAGGCCAGACCGGAAAAGGCCAGCAACAGCAGGGAGGCCAGGCGCACCAAACCACCGGGAACTGCACTGTGGAAAGGGGGCGTCACTGGGTTCTCTTCGTGCTCTGGACCGGACCTGCCTACTGTATTCGCCCGGCCGCGGCGGCGCTAGGCTTGCCCGCCCCGGGCCAGCCGGGCCATGCGCTGGGCCTCGGACAGGATGCCGCGCAGGATTTTAACCTCCCGCGTGTCCAGCCCGGCCCGCAGGTACAGGCGGCGCAGCCGGCCCATGACCATCTCGGGCGGGCGGCCCTTGTGGAAGTCGATGTCGTCCAGGGCCTCTTCGAGGTGGCCGAACAGGCGCTCGAGCTCGTCCGCGGTGGCCGGCGGCTCGGTGTCGGGCGGCGGCATGGGCCGGGCCACGGGCAGCTGGCCCCCGGCGGCCTCCAGGGTGGCCAGGCGCAGCTCGTAGGACAGCACCTGGACGGCGGCGGCCAGGTTGAGGGAGGCGAAACCGGGGTCGGTGGGGATGCAGACCGAGGCGTGGCAGCGCTGCAGTTCCGCGTTTTCCAGGCCGGTGCGTTCGCGGCCGAACAGCAGGGCCACGGGGCCTTCGGCGGCGGCCTGGACCAGCTGCCGGGCGGCCTCGCGCGGGCTCAGCTCGGGCAGCGGGATGGTGCGGCGACGGGCGCTGGTGCCGACCACGAAGCGGCAGCCGGCCAGGGCCTGAACCAGGTCATCGTGGACCGGGGCGGAGGCCAGCAGGTCGTCGGCACCGGCGGCCAGCATGTTGGCCTCGGGGTCGGGAAAACGCTCGGGCGCGACCAGGCGCAGGGACGCCAGGCCCATGGTCTTCATGGCCCGGGCAGCGGAGCCGATGTTGCCCGGATGCTGCGTGCCGACGAGCACGATGCGGATATTTTCGATGGCCAACCTGTTATCCTTGCGCGGCGCCGGCACGGACCGGCCCCTTGTTCTTCACACAATCCAGCGGTTCTTCGGACGGGAATATGCAGAAACCTGTCGTCAACGTCATGGTCAAGGCCGCCCGATCGGCCGGTAACCTGATCTTGCGCCACATGGGCAAGCTCGACGCCCTCAATGTCTTCGAGAAATCGAAGCTCGACTACGCCAGCGAGGTCGACTCCGAGGCCGAGGCGGCGATCATACGCGAGCTTCGCCGGGCATTCCCCGACACCGCCATCCTGGGCGAGGAGTCGGGCGCGATGGGCAAGGGCCGCTCGACCTTCGTTATCGATCCGCTGGACGGCACCTCGAATTATCTTCGTGGCTGGCCGCATTTCTGCGTGTCGATCGCGCAGGTGGAAAACGGCGAGCCGGTGCACGGGGTGATCTTCGATCCGATGCGCAACGAGCTGTTCACGGCCTCGAAGGGCGCGGGCGCGCTGCTCAACGACAAGAAGATACGCGTGGCCGAACGCAAGGACCTCAAGGGCGCGATGCTGGTGACCGGCTTCCCGCCGCGCGAGCGCGCGCGCCTGGCGCCGCAGCTCGATTCGATCCGCACGATGCTTTCGGAAGCCGAAGACATCCGCCGCACGGGTTCGGCGGCGCTGGACCTGGCCTACGTGGCCTGCGGCCGCGCCGATGCGTACTTCGAGGCGGGCGTGAAGCCCTGGGACATCGCGGCCGGCATCCTGCTGGTTCGCGAAGCCGGTGGCCGCGTCTGCGACTTCCACGGCCGCGGCGACCGCCTGCTCGATTCGGGCCAGATCATCGGCAACCTCAAGATCTCCGAGGTGCTGCAGAAGACCGTGTACTCCACCAACTACGCCGCCGCCTTCTCCGCCTGACCCCCCACTCCTGTTGTAGGAGCGCCAGGGTCAGTGGCCGCCGTCTACGGATTTGAGTTCTGCGATCAGTTCGGCCACCGCGGCGGCGCCGTCGCCGTAGAGCATGCGGGTGTTGTCGGCGTAGAAGAGCGCGTTTTCGATGCCGGCGAAACCCGTGCCCTTGCCGCGCTTGATCACGATCGTGTTTTTCGACAGCGACACGTCCAGGATCGGCATCCCGTAGATCGGCGAGGCCGGGTCCGTTTTCGCCACCGGGTTCACCACGTCGTTCGCGCCGATCACCAGTGAAACGTCCGTCGTCGGGAATTCGGGGTTGATGTCGTCCATGTCCGTGATCAGGTCGTAGGGCACGCCCGCTTCCGCCAACAGTACGTTCATGTGCCCCGGCACGATCACCACGCGCTCGGCGTAGGCCATCATCGCCGCCACGTCGCCGGCTTCGATCGGCTTCTGCGCGCCCGCGATTTCCTTCGCCTCGCCCGTCGCCCCGAAGCTGCCGAACAGCACGCTCGCGATCGAGCGGTTCATCGCCTTGGCCATCAGCTGCGTCAGCATCGTGCCCGCCGCGCCCACCACCATGCCGGCGATGATCAGCGCCTCGTTCTGCAGCACGTAACCTTCGAAGGCCACCGCCAGGCCGGTCAGCGCGTTGTACAGCGAAATCACCACCGGCATGTCCGCGCCGCCGATCGGCAGCGTCATCAGGATGCCCACCGCCAGCGCCGCCACGAAGAAGCCGATGATCACAGGCTGCTGCAGCCCCAGCACCGTGAACACGCCCAGCACCACCGCCACCAGGAACACCAGCGCGTTGAACACCTGCTGGCCCGGGAAGGTGAAGCGCCGGTCCAGCCGGCCGTCGAGCTTGGCCCAGGCGATCACCGAGCCGGTGAGCGACACCGAGCCGATGAGCGCGCCCACCACCGCCAGCACCAGCACGGTTTGCGAAGGCGCCACGCCCAGGTCCGAATAC
The DNA here is from genome assembly GCF_963976025.1 of uncultured Arenimonas sp. Classification (NCBI taxonomy): domain Bacteria; kingdom Pseudomonadati; phylum Pseudomonadota; class Gammaproteobacteria; order Lysobacterales; family Lysobacteraceae; genus Arenimonas; species uncultured Arenimonas sp. The sequence continues at coordinate 33,467 of NZ_CAXBJS010000002.1, read as the reverse complement.
CGCAGCAGTTCGACCGCGCCGATCGCCGCCGCCGAGCCGCCGCCCAGGCCGTTGTACAGCGCCACCATCTGCGGCATGTCGGTCATCGCCACGCGTTTGCCCGACCACCAGGCCACCACCGTGCCCAGCACCACGGCGGCCAGGATAAGCGGGATGTTGTGCATGCCCGGCGTCGCGAAGGTCGCCACCGTGGCCAGCACCATGCCGGCGCCGGCCCAGCGGATCCCGCTGCGCGCCGTCACCGGCGAAGCCATGCGCTTGATGCCCAGGATGAAAAGCAGTGCGGCGACGAAGTAGCTGGCCTTCACCAGCAGCGGCAGCCAGCTCATGCGCCGCCTCCCTTCTTGCTGGGCTTGAACATCTCCAGCATGCGCTCGGTCACCACGTAGCCGCCGGCCGCGTTGCCCGCGCCCATCAGCACCGCCAGGAAGCCGATGACCTTTTCGGCCGTGGTGTCGGCGTGGCCCAGGACCACCATGGCGCCCACCAGCACGATGCCGTGCACGAAGTTCGAGCCCGACATCAGCGGCGTGTGCAGGATCACCGGCACCCGGCCGATGATTTCGTAGCCCGTGAAAGCGGCCAGCATGAAGATGTACAGCGCGACGAAACCGTCCATGTCCCCTCCCCGTGCGATGGCGATCGCCCTGGCATCATAACCGCTGCTTGAATGCCGGCCAGCGCCGGCTGCCGCGCGGTCAACCCGGCGGCCGGCGATGCGTTATAAGGCCACATGCCCGGACCGACCGCCCGCCCTTGATGCCCTTCGACGCCGCCCCCGCCGCCGGACCCACCAGCCTCGACGCCTTCCTGGCCTCGGTCGAGCGCCGTGGTTTCCGCATGGCCGAGCTGGCGCTGGGCCACCGGGAGGACGCCCTGGACGCGGTGCAGGAGGCCATGATCAAGCTGGTCGGCTACCGGGACCGGCCGCCGGCGGAATGGACGCCGCTGTTCTGGGCCATCCTGCGCCGGCAGGTCACCGACCGGCACCGCCGCAACGGGGTGCGCCAGAAGGTCATGGCCATACTGGGCCGGGACGAGGACAGCCGCGAAGACCCGCTGGAAATGTTGCCCGACCCGAACGAGGACCCGGCCCGCCGCCACGCCGACGGCGCCGCCTGGGCCGCGCTGGGAAAGGCCGTGCGGCGCCTGCCCCGGCGCCAGCGTGAAGCGTATTTGCTGCGTGAGCTGCAGGGCCTGGACGTCGCGGAAACCGCGGCCGCCATGGGCTGTTCCGAAGGCTCCGTGAAAACCCACCTGTCGCGGGCGATGGCCGCCCTGCGCATCCACCTGGAGCAATGGCGATGAGCCGCCCCGACCCCACCCTCGACCGGGCCCGCGACCTGTTCGATCGAGCCAGCGACCGCCTGGATCAGGGCACGGCCTTCCGGCTGCGCCGGGCCCGCGAGGCCGCGCTACGGCCGCAAACCGCATCCACCGGCCGCCGCATGTGGCCGGCCGGCGCGCTGGCGGCCAGCGTCATGACCCTGGCCCTGGCCTGGTGGATTCCTTCGCGCATCGGCCCGGAAGCCCCGGGCGCCGCGCCGCTGGCCAGCGACGAGATCGAATCGCTCGTGATGGCCGAAGATGCCGAACTCTACGCCTGGCTGGCCGAGGCCCCGGTGGCCTCGCCCGGGGAGCCGCAATGACGTCCCACTGGCCCCGGATGCTGCGCCTTGCGGCCCTCGCCGTGGTGCTGGTGGCGTCGCTGCCGGCCCTGGCGCACGAGCGCGGGGACCGCGGCGAGCGCCTCTGGCATGACCCGCCCGGCGCCGCCCCCGTGCCCCCCGGCGTGAAAGTGCCCAGCTGGGAAGAACTGAGCCCGCAGCAGCGCAAGCACCTTGCGCGCCACGAGGCCGACTGGGACACCCTGCCCGCCTCGCGGCGGGTGCAGGCGCTCGAGCGCGCGGAGCGGCGCGCCCGCTGGGAAGCCATGCCGCCCGAACAGCGCGAACGCATCCGCCAGGGCATGCGCAACTACCGGGACATGTCGCCGGCGCAGCGCGAGCAGATGCGGGAATCGATGCGGGTCATGCGCGGCCTGCCGGCCGAACAGCGCCAGGCCCTGGCCGACCAGTGGCGGGCGATGAACCCGCAGCAACGTCGCGCCTGGCTGGAAACCGGCGGCCCCGGCATTTCCCCGCCCCCGGAGCCGGAAACCGACTGATCAGCCGTCGCGGCGCGCGCCGTCATGGGCCAGGCAGGTCCTGGCCAGCAGTTCGTCGTCCCAGTCCATGGCCAGCGCGCCGTCCTTGAGCGACAGCGCCAGGAAGTTGTAGACGTTGCGCGCGTACATTTCGCTGGCGTGCATCGCGCCCTGGCTGGCCAGGTTCAGCGGGCCGGCGAAGGTGACGCCGCCCTGTTCGAAGGTTTCGCCAGGACGCGTCAGTTCGCAGTTGCCGCCGGTTTCAGCCGCCAGGTCGACGACCACGCTGCCCGGCTTCATGCCCGACACCATTGCCGCGCTGATGATCTTCGGCGCCGGCCGGCCGGGTACGGCCGCGGTGGTGACCACCACATCCACGGTCTTGAGGTGTTCGCCCAGGCGCCGCTGCTGTTCGGCGCGTTCTTCGGCGGTGAGCTCACGGGCATAACCCCCTTCGCCTGCGGCGCTGACGCCCAGGTCGAGGAACTTGCCGCCCAGGGATTCGATCTGCTCGCGGGTTTCCGGGCGCACGTCGAAACCTTCCACCTGCGCGCCGAGGCGGCGCGCGGTGGCGATGGACTGCAGGCCGGCGACGCCGGCGCCGACCACCAGCACCTTCGAGGGCCGGATGGTGCCGGCGGCGGTGGTGAGCATCGGGAAATAACGCGGCGCCAGCTGCGCGGCCAGCAGCACGGCCTTGTAGCCGGCCATGCCGGCCTGCGAGGACAGCACGTCCATGGCCTGGGCGCGGGTGGTGCGCGGCAGTTTCTCCAGCGGGAAGGCGGTGAGTTTTCCGTCGACGAAGGCCTGAACGCGGGCCGGGTCGGCATGCGGGGCCAGCAGGCCGATCACCACGGCGCCGGGCTTGAGCCTGGCCAGGCGATCGTTCGACGGCGGCTGCACGCAGACCAGCACGTCGGCCTGGGCCAGCGCGGCATCGGCGTCGTCGGAAAATTCAGCACCGGCGTAGGCGGCGTCGGGAAAGAAGGCGGGTTCGCCGGCGCCACGCTCGATAAGCACCCGTGCGCCGAGACCGGTGAGCTTGCGCGTGGTTTCCGGCGTCAGCGCGACGCGCCGTTCGCCCGGCGCGGTTTCGCGGATGAAGACGATGCAGGCCGCCATGCGTGCCACTCCCCGGTTTGTCCGGTCCTGATGCTACCGGAAACCAGGGCGCACGCGGCAGGGATCAGCCCAGGTCTTCGCGCAGCTTGCCCATGACGCGATGCAGGACCTGGTCGAAGACCTGTTCCTGTTCGCGCACCAGCAGATTGCCCGCCTGCTTCATGGCCGCCAGTTCCTCGACCGACGCAACCAGCACGCGCACGCCGCGGCGGTTGACGAACATCAGGCGCGAGGAGATCGGGCTGATCCAGGACAGCTTCACCGGATGGTGCTTGCCGTCTTCGCCGGCGATGTGGATCCAGGTGCCGATCTTGATCTGGCGCATCTGCTCGACGTCGCTGTCGCTGACCTCGATGCCGGCCTTGCCACCCACGACTTCAAGCCGGGGCTTGAGGTCGGCCATCGCGGCGGCCACGGCCGAACGGCGCTCGGGCATCTGCACGACCTTGTCGTCGTGGTGCTGGGCGGGCACTTCGGTCTTGGCCGGCGCCTGGCCGCGGGCGCGGCGCTGCAGGCTGTCGGCCAGGCCGTGCATCACGTCCTGGGCCGCTTCGCCGATGATGCCGGAGCTGGCCAGCACGGTTTCGATCGGTTCGCGCATGGCCTGCACGGCCGGCTCGATGGCCTCGGCCGGGTCGCCGGGCTTGGGCAGCAGGGACAGCAGGCGGTCGGCCACGGTCAGCGCGGTCTGCCAGGAGCCGCTGTCGGGGCCCTCGCGCAGCGCGATCATGGAAAGGTGGTGGGTCCAGTTGCGCTCGAGGAAGTCGCGCATCGCCGGGGTCGGGTCCAGGCCGCGGGTGCGCTGCTCAAGCTCGATCTTGGCCAGGTCGCGAGCCTGTTCCAGGCGCTCCTGGCCACGCTGGGCCTCGGCGGCGCGGCGCTCGGCCAGTTCGACCCGGCGGCGGTGCTGTTCGAGGAACTGGCGCAGCTCCTGTTCCAGGGTCTCGAAGATCGCCAGGTCTTCGTTGAACTCGGCGATCAGGCGGTCGACAGTGTTTTCGGCCTTCTGCAGCAGCTCGCGCTCCTGCGGGCCTTCGCCACGGTTGCCTTCGACGGCTTCGGCCAGCGAGTTGAGCAGGCGGCGCGCCGGGTGGGTCTTGTAGAGGAACAGGCGACGGTCCATGACCGCGGCCTTCACGAAGGGCACGACCAGGCGGGAAATCATGGTGCGGGCGGACTGTTCGAAGTCGCGCTCGTCGAACATCACGTCGAACAGCATGCCGACCAGGTCGACCGCGTCCTCGTCGGCCTGGCTGATGCTGACGTCCTCGGGCGGCAGGCCGATGCGGCTGGCGCCACGCAGGACTTCGTTCTTGAGCAGCGCGGCCAGCGAAACCTCGGGGCGGTCGAGCGCCTCGTTGACGGCCTGCGGCACGGTCGCCTGCATGAGCGAAAGCAGCGACATCATTTCGTTGGCCTGCAGCGGGCGCTGGCCGGCGCCGCCGGTCTGGCGGCCGCCCTGCTGGCCGCCACCGGGCTGGGCCGGGCGCCAGGCGTGCAGCAGCTGCTGGAGCACCTCGAAAACAGCGCGGTCTTCGGCGGGCGCGCCTTCCGAAGGATCGGCGCCGGCGCCCGAGGGCATGTAGTCCGAGGCCGCGGGGGCGTAACCGTCGGCCGTGGCCGGCGGCACGTAGTCGGGCTTGGGCTTGGGCTTCTGGGCCGGCTTCGGCGCGGCCTTGTCGGACCGGAACCCGGCCGCTTCCAGACGCGCGTTGATGTCGGTGAGCAGGTCGCGCAGGTCGTGGATGAGCTCGCGTTCGTAGTACTTGAACAGCACCATGCGCACGTCGTCGGGCAGTTCGATGCCGGTGTGCGCGGCGCCGATGGCGCCCGCCAGGGCGTGGGCGCTGAGCGGGTTGTCGTCGGCTTCGAGCTTGGCGACGCCGACCATGCGCGCCAGGCGGCCGGCCAGCTCGTCGAGCTGGTTGCCGTGGATGCGGGTGATGGCTTCGGCGGTGAGGTTGGTGGCCAGCTGCTGTTCGAGTTCGGCCTCGGGCAGCAGGCTCAGCTCCGGCAGGCTGGACTCGGCTTCATCGGGCCGGCGCGGCGCGGTGCGGGTTTCGAAAGAGGAAAAACCCTTGTCCAGGTAGTCGCGGAAGCCGCGCTCGAGCGGCGCGCGCGACGTGCGCAGGGCGCGCATCGCGAACAGGTAGGGCGAACCGTCGGGCACCCCGTCCTTTTTGGCCAGGTCGAACAGCCAGTCGTCGGCACGGGCGAACACACGGGCCAGCACGGCCTGCAGGTGTTCGGTGCTGCGGCGGCGCATCGCCGTCACCAGGTCCCGGGCGGAAGTCGGGGTACTGGTCTGGGCGTTGCCGGGATGGGGATTCTCGTTCATGAGCCTCTGCACGTCGGGGGGGACTACGCGCTGTGGAGGAATTCTGGGCAATCGTGCCACAGATAACTGTGAACCCATTCCCAGAACCGCTGATAAGGAGCTGGTTTGGACGAATGGTAATCTCCGCCGGATGAACGCACTCAATTTCCTGCGGCAGCGGCGCTCGGTGCCCTCCCGCCTGCTGGGCGAGCCCGGCCCGGACCCGGCCCAGCTGCAGGCCATGCTGGCCGAGGCCGTGCGCGTGCCCGACCACGGAAAGCTCACGCCCTGGCGCTTCCTGGCCATCCGCGGCGACGCCCGCCACGCCCTGGGCCAGCGCCTGGCGGCCCGGGCGCTGGAAAAGGACCCCGCGGTCGCGCCGGCCGTGGTGGACAAGGACCGCGCGCGCTTCTCGCAGGCCCCGCTGGTGCTGGTCGTGGTGGCCTGCCCGGTGCCGGGCCACAAGGTGCCCGTGCAGGAACAGCTGCTGTCGGGCGGCGCCGTCTGCTTCGCCCTGCTCCAGGCCGCGCAGGCCCTGGGATTCGGCGCACAGTGGCTGACCGGCTGGGCCGCCTACGACCCGCACATCCAGCGCCAGCTTGGCCTGGCCGGGGACGAACAGGTGCTGGGCTTTATCCATATCGGCACGCCCGCCGAAGCGGCGCCCGAGCGCCAGCGCCCGGATCCCGGCGCCCTGCTGACCGAATGGCAGCCATGACCCGCCCGGTCCATCTGGTCGACGCCAGCCTGTACGTGTTCCGGGCCTGGCACTCGATGCCCGACGAGTTCCACGACGTCGACGGCTGGCCGGTCAACGCGGTGCAGGGTTTTGCCCGCTTCGTGCTCGACCTGCTGGAGCGGCAGAAACCCGAGCGCATCGCCGTGGCCTTCGATCAGTCGCTGGAATCGAACTTCCGCAACGCGCTGTACCCGGCCTACAAGGCCAACCGCGAGCCCGCGCCCGAGGAACTCAAGCGCCAGTTCGGCCATTGCCAGGCGCTGTGCCGGGCCCTGGGCCTGGCGGTGCTGTCGGACAGCCGCTACGAGGCCGACGACCTGATCGGCGCCAGCCTGGCGCGGGTGCGCGCCGCCGGCCACGCCGGCCTGATCATTTCCGCCGACAAGGACCTTTCCCAGCTGCTTGCCGGCGACGACCAGCAGTGGGACTTCGCCCGCAACGAACGCTGGGGCGCCGACGGGGTGAAGGCGCGCTACGGCGTGCACGCACACCAGGTGGCCGACTACCTGGGCCTGACCGGTGACGCCATCGACAACATCCCGGGCGTGCCGGGCATCGGCCCCAAGACCGCCGCCATCCTGCTGGCGCATTTTGGCAGCCTCGACGAGCTCTACGAACGCCTGGACGAAGTGCCCTTCCTGCGCATGCGCGGCAGCGCCCAGCACGCGGGCCGGCTGCGCGAACACCGCGACATCGCCCTGCTTTCGCGCCGCCTGGCGACCATCGCCGTGGACGCGCCGCTGCCCGACGACCTGGGCCTGTGCGAACGCCGCGATCCCGACGCGGCCGCGCTCGAAGCGCTCTGCGAACAGCTGCGTTTCGGCCCGCTGACGCGCCGCCGCCTGCTGGCGACCTGACGCCGGCGGGCGCGCCGCGATACGATCCGCGGCATGAGCGATGAACCGGTGGTGATGTGCGAAGGGAAATACCTGCGGCTGGTGAAGCGCGGGCACTGGGAATATGCCGAGCGCACGAATGCCGGCAGCGCGGTGATCGTCATCGCGGTCACGCCGGAGCGCAAGCTGCTGTTCGTCGAACAGTTCCGCATCCCGATGGGCGCACCGACGATCGAGATGCCCGCGGGCCTGGTCGGCGACCTCGATGAGGCCGACACCATGGAAGAAGCCGCCAGGCGAGAGCTTCTGGAAGAAACCGGCTGGCGCGCGGACGAGGGGAAGGTACTGATGGTCGGCCCCACCAGCTCGGGCATGAGCAACGAACTGATCGCCTTCGTGCGCGCCCGCGGCCTGACCCGGGTCAACGCCGGCGGCGGCGACGCCACCGAAGACATCACCGTGCACGAAGTCCCGGTCGACGAAGCACCGCGCTGGCTGGCCGGCAAGATGGCCGCCGGCTATTCCATGGACCCCAAACTCTGGGCCGGCCTGTGGCTGCTGGACCACAATCCCGACGGCACCCCGGCCTGAGCCGCTAGCGGAAGCCGTCGGTCGCCCGCACCAGGATGTCGACCAGCTCGGGTTCGAAAGCCGAGTGGCCCGAGGTCGGCGCGATCTCGAGTTTGGCGCCCGGCCAGGCCTGCTTGAGGTCCCAGGCGTTCTGCACCGGGCAGACCACGTCGTAGCGGCCGTGCGCGATCACGCCCGGGATGTCCTTGAGGCGATGGGCGTCGCGCAGCAGCTGGTCGTCGACGTCGAAAAAACCACCGTTGACGAAGTAGTGGCATTCGATGCGCGCGAAGCTCAGCGCGAAATGCGCGTCCTCGTGGCTGTGCACGAAGGCCTCGTCGGCCTGCAGGAAGCTCGTGCTGGCCTCCCAGACCGACCAGCTGCGCGCCGCCGCCAGCCGCGTGGCTTCGTCGTCGGAGGTCAGCCGGCGGTGGTAGGCGCTCATCAGGTCGTGGCGCTCGACCACCGGGATCGGCTCGAGGTAACGCTGCCAGGCCTCCGGGTACAGGCGCGACGCGCCTTGCTGGTAGAACCACTCCAGCTCCCAGCGCCGCAGCATGAAGATGCCGCGCAGAACCAGCTCGCTGACCTGGCCCGGGTGTGCCTGGGCATAGGCCAGCGCCAGGGTCGAACCCCAGCTGCCGCCGAAAACCTGCCAGCGCTCCACGCCCAGGTGCCGGCGCAGCTTTTCGATGTCGGCCACCAGGTCCCAGGTGGTGTTGTCCACCAGGTCGGCGTGCGGGGTCGACCGGCCGGCGCCGCGCTGGTCGAACAGGATGATCCGGTAGGCCTTGGGATCGTGGAAACGCCGCATCTTGGCCCCGCAGCCCGCGCCCGGCCCGCCGTGCAGCAGCACCACCGGCTTGCCCTCGGGGTTGCCGCACTGTTCGTAATACAGCCGGTGGCGGCCGTCCGCCTGCAGGAAGCCGCTGTCGTAGGGTTCAAGGTCGGGGTACAGGCCGCGCATGCCGTTTTCGCCACTGGAAGGGGGAGCGGGGATTCTAGCCCGCCCCCGCTGCGGCACCCCACCGCTTGAACTGCAACACGAGGGGCGTATGCTCGGGTCCTGATGGGCATACCGCCGACCCGCTTGAGTCTGGTGGGTTCCGGGAGCAGCCCCTACCCGGCCGGGGCCCCGTCTTTCCTCGAAACTGCCCTGCCCCGCGTACTTTCCCTCGACGCGCATGGCCGGATCCTTGACTGGATGCACTGGCAGGACGCCGTCTGCCTGTACGTGCGCGGCGCCGTCGCCTGGACCCTGGGCGATCCCTGCCTGGTGGTGCGCGGCGGCACCAACCGCGCCAGCGGCCTGCAGAGTTTCGTCGAACTGCACCCGATCGTCGCCGGCCGCAGCCACGCCCAGGCCAAGGCCCTGGATCCTTCGCCCTCGCTCAGCAACACCGCGCTGTTCGCCCGCGACCGCAACCTGTGCATGTACTGCGGCAAGGAATACGGCCGCCATTCGCTGACCCGTGACCACGTGGTGCCGGTGTCCCGCGGTGGCCGCGACGTCTGGGAAAACGTCGTCTGCGCCTGCTTCCACTGCAATTCGCGCAAGGGTGGCCGCACGCCGCAGCAGGCCGGCATGCCGCTGCTGGCCGTTCCCTACCGGCCCAGCTGGGTTGAACACCTGATCCTTTCGAACCGCCACATCCTTGCCGACCAGATGGCCTTCCTCAAGAGCCACCTGCCGCGCCGGCCCGCCCGACCGGCCTGAGCCGATTTGACGCGGTGCGCGCCAGCGCCGACACTTCCGGCCTTCGCGCCGTACCTTGCCGGCGCGACCAGGGGGAACAACAGCAAATGACGACTCGAAGCATCTGTTTCGCGGGCCTTTCCCGCGACGAACAGGCCACCGTGGAAGCCGCGTTCAAGCAGGCCAATGCCGCCCATCGCTGGGCCCTGGCCAACGAAAACGAGGCCGAGGCCGTGGTGGTCGACATGGACTCCATGTACGGCCAGATGAGCCTGATGAAGGCCATGAGCGGCGGCAAGGTGGTGGTCGCGCTGACCGCCGGCGGCCGCGTCGACACCGATTTCAAGCTGTCCCGGCCGGTCACCGCCGAGGGCATCGCCACCCTGCTGGCCGAACTCGAAACCCAGGCGCCGCCGGTCGCGGCCGAGCCGGCCCCGGTGGAAGCCCCGGTCGCCAGCGCCCCGGCACCCGCGCCCGAGCCCGCGCCGGCCCCGCCGGCCGACCCGCACCTGGCCGACTACCTGCGCCCGGGCGCGCTCAAGGGCCCCGTGCGCCTGCAGATGGGCGACGCGCCGGCCATCGTGCTCGACCCGGCCCAGGGCGTTTACCTGGGCGGCGCCACGCTCAAGCCGCTGCTGCCCTACGCCACCGCCATCGTGCGCGAAGCCGACCTCGAGCCGGTGGACCCGGCGCAGCTGCCGGCCCTGGCCACCGAACTCGGCGGCAGCCATCCCTTCAGCCGGCTGGCCTGGATCCTGGGCCTGGGCGGCTTCAACGGCAGCCTGGCGCCGGGTTTCAACCCGAACGACCGCTACAAGCTGCTCAAGTGGCCGCAGACCGAACGCGAGTTCCCGCGCCACTTCCGCATCGCCACCGTGATGATGAAGGGCCCGGCGCTGCTGACCGAAATCGCCGAGCTCAGCGGCGCCAGCCTGGCCGAGGTCACCGACTACGTGAATGCCAGCCTCGCGGTTGGCGTCGCGGAACCCGACGTGATCGCGCCCAGCGAGCCCGAGCCGGCCAAGGGCGGCCTGCTGGGCCGCTTCCGCCGCTAAACCGGCGCGCAAACCATACGGGCCGCCTGAACCGCGGCCCGTGTTCGCCTTGCCCCCACCGGCGGGGTGCCGGACAATTCAGCCCTGTCCCCACGCCAGATACCCGATGGATCCCCAGCGCTACCCGCGCCTTTCGCGCATTGCCGTTCCCGCCGACCTGCGCCAGTTCCCGGAAGCCGAACTGCCGGCGATCGCCGATGAACTGCGCGCCTACCTGATCGAAAAGGTCAGCCAGTCGGGCGGGCATTTCGGCGCCGGCCTGGGCGTGATCGAACTCACGGTGGCCCTGCACTTCCTGTACGACACCCCGTCCGACCGCCTGGTCTGGGACGTCGGCCACCAGTGTTACCCGCACAAGATCCTCACCGGCCGGCGCGACCAGATCCACACCGTCAAGCAAAAGGACGGCGTCGCGCCCTTCCCCAAGCGCGAAGAAAGCGATTACGACACCTTCGGCGTCGGCCACAGCTCCACGTCCATCTCCGCGGCGCTGGGCATGGCCGTGGCCGCACGCGCGCGCGGCGAAGACCGCAAGGTCGTGGCCGTCATCGGCGACGGTGCGATGACCGCGGGCATGGCCTACGAGGCCCTGAACCACGCCGGCGGCATGGACCCCGAACCCGACCTGCTGGTCATCCTCAACGACAACCGGATGTCCATTTCCGAAAACGTCGGCGGCCTGACCAAGATGCTCGGCCGCGCCTCCGGCAGCCGCACGCTCAACGCCCTGCGTGAAGGCGGCAAGAAGCTGCTGGGCGACAAGAAAAAGCCCGCCGCGCGTTTCATGCGCCGCTGGGAAGAACATTGGAAGGGCATGTTCGTGCCGTCCACCCTGTTCGAGGAAATGGGCTTCCACTACACCGGCCCCATCGACGGCCACGACGTGCCGGCGCTGGTGAAGACCCTGCAGACGCTGCGCGGCCTGAAGGGCCCGCAGCTGCTGCACGTGATCACCACCAAGGGCAAGGGTTACGAGCGCGCCGAAGGCGACCAGATCGAATACCACGCCGTCGGTCCCTTCGACCCGGACGTGGGCGTGGTCAAAAAAGCCGGCCCGGCAAAACCCACCTACACCCAGGTCTTTTCCGACTGGCTGTGCGACATGGCCGCGGCCGATCCGCTGCTGATGGGCATCACCCCGGCGATGCGCGAAGGCTCGGGCCTGGTGCGTTTCAGCAAGGAATACCCGGAGCGCTATTTCGACGTCGCCATCGCCGAACAGCACGCGGTGACGCTGGCCGCGGGCATGGCCTGTGAAGGCGTGAAGCCGGTGGTGGCGATTTATTCCACCTTCCTGCAGCGCGGTTACGACCAGCTGATCCACGACGTCGCGCTGCAGAAGCTCGACGTGCTGTTCGCGATCGACCGCGGCGGCGTGGTCGGGCCCGACGGCGCCACCCATGCCGGCAGCTTCGACCTGAGCTTCCTGCGCTGCGTGCCCGACATGGTGGTGATGGCGCCGGCCGACGAAAACGAATGCCGGCAGATGCTCAGCACCGGCTTCCGGCACAAGGGACCTGCCGCCGTGCGCTACCCGCGCGGCACCGGCCCGGGCATCGCCGTGCAGCCGACCCTGGACATGCTGCCGATCGGCAAGGCCGAACTGCGCCAGCGTGGTGCCGGCCTCGCCCTGCTGGCCTTCGGCGCCATGCTGCCGGCGGCCGAAGCGGTGGCCGCCGAGTTCGGGCTGACGGTGGTGAACATGCGCTTCGTCAAACCGCTCGACCGCACGCTGCTGCTGGACCTGGCCAAGGGCCACGACGGCTTCGTGACCCTCGAGGACAACGTCGTCGCCGGTGGCGCCGGCAGCGGCGTCGCCGAACTGCTGGCCGCCGAAGGCATAAGCCTGCCGATGCTGCACCTGGGCCTGCCCGACGGCTGGCAGGAACACGCCAGCCGCGAACAGCTGCTGGCCGAAGCCGGCCTGGACGTGGAAGGCATCCGCCGCGCCCTGCTGGCCCGCTGGCCCGACCTGGCCAAGTCCCGCCGCAGCGCCGTCGGCGGCTGATCCCGGCGTCCTGCGCGCCCCCTGCGCTGCGTTGTTCCGGACACGCCCCCCGGAGGACACGACCATGCGCGCGATCTTCGCCCTGTTGCTGCTTTTTACCGGGGTGGCCCTGGCGCCACCGGCCTGGCCGGAAACCGGCGGCGACGACGGCGCGCCCGGCCAGGTGCTGGCCGACGGTCCCGAGGCCGAGCTGCTGATCCGCGTCGGCGACATCGACAACCTGGGCTTCGGCTGGCCGGCGGGCTTCGACCCCTTCACCGGCCGGAACACGCCGGTGCACCCCTTCCCCTTCCAGCCCGAAGCGGACGACCCGCCAGGCACCGACCGCATCATGGTCGTCAGCGGCAATACCGGGGCCAGCGGCGACGGTTACGTGTACGAGTCCCGCCGCCCCGACAACCTTCCCCAGCCGCTGGTATTCGAATTCGACCTGGGCCCCGTGCAGGTTACGACCGTGGCGCTGCAGTTGTTCGTGGACGATTTCCAGTCCTCGCGTTTCGGCAGTCGCTATCGCGTCTGGCTCGACGGCGAGGAGGCCGCCGACCTGGCCGTGACCCTCAATGCGCTCGACCAGACCGGACCCAACGGCAAGCTGCTGACCCTGCAGCTGCTGCCCGAATTCCTGGACCTGGTGCGCGACGGGCGCCTGGAAGTGCGCATCGACGACCCGGACAACAACGCCGGCGACGGCTTCGCCTTCGATTTCGCGCGGCTGCTGGTCAACCCGAAGGGCTACCGGCATTCGGGCACGGTTACCGGCATGGCGGTGGACAGCAGCGACGGCAAACCACTGGCCGGCGTGCTGGTTTCGGCGTCCAACGTGCGCCAGGCGCTGACCGGTGCCGACGGGCGTTTCGTACTTGAGCAGGTGCCGGCCGGGCTGGTGGTCACCACCGGCAGCAAGGCCGGCTTCAGCCCCGACAGCGAGGTCACCGACCTGGTGTCGGGCGCCAGCGTCGAGCTCGTGCTGGAACTGGCGCCGCTGAGCTCGGACAGCAGCTCGCTGGCCGAACGCCTGGGCCGCGAACGCAAGGTGGATCTTTACGGGATCTATTTCGACACCGCCAAGGCAGACCTGCGGCCGGAATCGGAGGCCACGCTGCGCCAGGTGCTGGGCGTGCTGGAAGCCGACACCGGCCTGCGCCTGGTCATCGCAGGCCACACCGACAGTGAAGGCGAAGCCGGCTACAACCAGGGCCTGTCGGAACGACGGGCCCGGTCGGTGGTCGCCTGGCTGGCCGGCCAGGGCATTGATGCCGCGCGCCTGTCGGCCGAAGGCCTAGGCGAGACCCGGCCGGTGGCCGACAACGCCACCGAGGCTGGACGCGCGCTCAACCGCCGGGTCGAAGGCCGCGGGCGGTGGCGACCTGGGCAAAACCCTGCGCCTGGAAGAGCGCGCGCACCGCGGCGCCCTGCTCGTTGCCGTGTTCGATCAGCAGCCAGCCCCCGGGCAGCAGGTGCGTGGGCGCGCCGGCGACGATCAGCCGGATCGCGTCCAGGCCATCGGCGCCCGAAGCCAGCGCCGAACGCGGCTCGAAGCGCAGGTCGCCCTGGCCCAGGTGCGGGTCGCTTTCGGCGATGTAGGGCGGGTTGGAAACGATCATTCGGTAAACGTCGCCGGCCACCGGCTCGAACCAGCTGCCCTGCAGCAGGCGCAGCGGCAGGCCGGCCTCGTCGGCGTTGGCGCGCGCCACCGCCAGGGCGGCATCGCTGACGTCCACGGCGCTGACATCGACCAGGGGGCGTTCACTGGCGATCGCCAGGGCGATGGCGCCGGTGCCCGTGCCCAGGTCGAGCACCTGGCCCATTTCGGCCGGCGGCAGGCGTTCGAGCGCCAGTTCCACCAGCAGTTCGGTTTCCGGCCGGGGGATCAGCGTGTCGGGCGTTACCGCCAGTTCCAGCGACCAGAAGCCGCGGTGGCCGGTGATCTGCGCCACTGGTTCGCCGCCCTCGCGCCTTCGCAGCAGCGCGTCGAAAGCCCGCGCCTGGCTGCCGTCGAGCACGTCGCCGGAGTGCGCGTAGAACCAGCTGCGCGGACGCTCCAGCGCGTGCGCCAGCAGCAGCTCGGCCTCGAGCCGCGCCTCGTCGCCGGGCAGGCGCGCGGCGGCTTCGCGGATGGCGTTGGCCAGGGTCGTCACTTCAGCCGACCACCAGCTGCCAGCCCTGGACAAAACACGCCAGGATGAAACCGCCCAGGAAAAACAGATAGGACAGGCGCAGGTACCGGTACTTGTGGTGCGCCAGGTAATAGCCCAGGGCGTAGGTGTCGCGCGCCATGGTTTCGTAGACCGAACCGTCGGACTTGAGCGCGCCGGCGATCTCGGTGAGGAAACGTTCGCGCGGCAGTTCGGCGAAATGGCCGAAGAACATCAGGTTGAACTGCGGCGGGATGGTGTCATCCGTCAGCTTCAGCGGCCGGTATTTCGGCAGTACCGCCAGCACCGCCAGCAGCAGCGCCAGCATGGTGAAGGCGGCCAGGGTGATCGAGGCGCTGCGCAACATGGGGTCGCCGAGCCGGCCCAGCACCAGGGTCAGCACGATCGAGGACATCGTGATGATGATGTTGGCCTTGGTGTCGGCCATGGTCGAGAGCTGCACGTGGTGCTGCTGCATCGTTCGCAGCAGGCAGTCGCCGGTATTGCGTTCGGGGATGGCCGCGTAGAGGCGATCGATATCGCCGGCGGCGCCGGGCTGTACAGGGGGCATGGCGCGTTCCTCCGGGGGCGGCGCCATGATAACGCCCTTGCGGGAGGGACTTCAGTCCCTCCCGCGGGGATGTCTTCACGCGGTCTCGGCGGCCTCGCCCGGCACGTCGGCACTGGCCGGCAGCGGATGCCGGATCAGGTGGTCGAAAGCCGCCAGGCTGGCGGTGGCGCCGGCGCCCAGGGCCACCACGATCTGCTTGTAGGGCACGGTGGTGGCGTCGCCGGCGGCGAACACGCCGTGCGCCGAGGTGCGGCCGTGGGCATCGACCACGATTTCGCCGCGCGGGCTCAGTTCAATCGCGTCGGCCAGCCATTCGGTGTTGGGCAGCAGGCCGATCTGCACGAAGATGCCGTCCAGGTCCAGCTGGCGATCCTCGCCGCTGACGCGGTCGCGGTAGCTCAGGCCGGTCACCTTGCGGCCGTCGCCCAGCACTTCGGTGCTCTGGCCGTTGAGCACGACCTCCACGTTCGGCAGGCTGCGCAGCTTGCGCTGCAGCACTTCGTCCGCGCGCAGCTTGTCGGCGAATTCGATCACCGTCACGTGGGCGACGATCCCGGCCAGGTCGATGGCCGCCTCGATGCCGGAATTGCCGCCGCCGATCACCGCCACGCGCTTGCCCTTGAACAGCGGGCCGTCGCAGTGCGGGCAATAGGCCACGCCCTTGTTGCGGTACTGCTCTTCGCCGGGCACGCCCATCTGCCGCCAGCGTGCGCCGGTGGACAGGATGACGGTGCGGGCGAACAGGCTGGCGCCGTTGGCCAGCTGCACTTCGGCCAGGCCGCCGACCTCGTCCGCGGGCACCAGGCGCGTGGCGCGCTGAAGGTTCATCACGTCGACATCGTTGGCGCGCACGTTGGCGTCCAGCGCCGCGGCCAGGCGCGGGCCCTCGGTGTGGTCGATAGCGATCAGGTTTTCGATGCCCATGGTGTCGAGCACCTGGCCACCAAAACGTTCGGCCGCCACGCCGGTGCGGATGCCCTTGCGCGCGGCGTAGATGGCCGCGGCCGCGCCGGCCGGGCCACCGCCCACCACCAGCACGTCGTAGGGCGCCCTGGCGCGGATGCGGTCGGCGTCGCGGCTGCCGGCGTTGGTGTCGAGTTTGGCCACGATTTGCGCCAGGTCCATGCGGCCCTGGTCAAAAACTTCGCCGTTGAGGAAGACGGTGGGCACCGCCATCACTTCGCGGCGCTCGACTTCGTCCTGGAACAGGGCGCCGTCGATGGCCACGTGTTTGATGCGCGGGTTGAGCACCGCCATCAGGTTCAGCGCCTGGACGACGTCCGGGCAGTTCTGGCACGAGAGCGAATAATAGGTTTCGAAGCTGAAGTCGCCGTCCAGCGCCGCCGCCTGTTCCAGCAGTTCCTGCGATTCCTTCGACGGGTGGCCGCCGACCTGCAGCAGGGCCAGCACCAGCGAGGTGAACTCGTGGCCCAGCGGGATGCCGGCGAAACGCACGGCGACGTCGCTGCCGCTGCGCACGATGGCGAAGGACGGCTTGCGGGCGTCGTCGCCGTCCAGGCGCAGGGTGATCAGATCCGACAGAGAAGCGATTTCGCCGAGAAGGGCCTCGAGTTCGCGCGACTTTTCGCCGTCGTCCAGCGACGCGACCAGCTCGATCGGCACGCGCAGCTTTTCGAGGTAGGCAGCGAGCTGGGTCTTGAGATTCTGGTCAAGCATTTCCTGACTCCTTGGGCAGGGGTTTGCGCCTGGGGCCGGTGAAGGCCGCAGGCGAAAACCACCGTTTGGGATGCAAAGCGCGGGGCATTGCCCGGGCGGACCAGCCGCCCGGGCAAACCTTCCGTGAAGCGGGACTCAGATCTTGCCGACCAGGTCCAGCGACGGGGCGAGGGTCTTCTCGCCTTCCTTCCACTTGGCCGGGCACACCTGGCCCGGATGGGCGGCGACGTACTGGGCGGCCTTGAGCTTGCGCACGGTTTCCTTCATGTCACGCGCGATGGCGTTGTCATGGATCTCCAGGGTCTTGATGACGCCCTTGGGATTGATGATGAAGGTGCCGCGCAGGGCCAGGCCCTCTTCGTCGATGTGCACGCCGAAGGCGCGGGTCAGCTGGTGGGTCGGGTCGCCGACCAGCGGGAACTTCGCCTTGCCCACGGCCGGCGAGGTTTCGTGCCAGACCTTGTGCGAGAAGTGGGTGTCGGTGGTGACGATGTAGACCTCGGCGCCCATCTTCTGGAACTCGGCGTAGTTGTCGGCCGCGTCCTCGACTTCGGTCGGGCAGTTGAAGGTGAAGGCGGCCGGCATGAAGACGATGACCGACCACTTGCCCTTCAGGGAATCCTGGGTGATTTCGACGAACTTGCCGTCGTGGAAGGCCTGGGCCTTGAACGGCTGGATTTCGGTGTTGATCAAGGACATGTGAGCTCCTGTTGGTTTGAGGAAGGGTGAATCGAAACTTGGCGCTATGGTAGGCAATAGCTATTGATATGTGAAAGTGATAGTTCCTATCGTACTGATAGGTTTTATCTATCATCCGGACACCTTGCCTTCACGCTCCGACGATTGTCATCGGCAGTTCCATAGGCTATAGCAATCGCCATGAACCTCCGCGATCTGCGTTACCTGGTTGCCCTGGCCGACCTGCGGCATTTTGGTCGGGCCGCGGAATCGTGCCATGTCAGCCAGCCCACGCTCTCGACCCAGGTCAAGAAGCTCGAGGAAGAACTCGGCGTTTCCCTGGTCGAACGCGCGCCCCGGCACGTGATGCTGACCGCCGCCGGCCAGGACATCGCCATGCGCGCGCGCCGCGTGCTGGCCGAGGTCGAACAGATGCGCGAAACCGCCCGCCGCACCGCCGACCCCGAGGCCGGCAGCGTGCGCCTGGGCCTGTTCCCGACCCTGGGCCCCTACCTGCTGCCGCACGTGGTGCCACGCATCCGCAAGCGTTTCCCGCGCCTGGAGCTGCTGCTGGTCGAGGAAAAAACCGAAGTCGTGCTGCACATGCTGCGCGAGGGCAAGCTCGACGCTGCGGTGCTGGCAATGCCGGTGAACGAGGAATGGGCCGAAACCGAATTCCTGTTCGAAGAGCCCTTCATGCTGGCGGTGCCCGACGGCCATCCGCTGGCGGGCCGCCGCAACCTGCGCCTGGGCGAACTGGGTGACCAGCACCTGCTGCTGCTCGAGGAAGGCCACTGCCTGCGCGACCATGCGCTGGAAGTCTGCGGCCTGGCCGGCGCCGGCGAAAAGGAAGGATTCCGGGCCACCAGCCTGGAAACGCTGCGGCAGATGGTCGCCGCCGGCGTGGGCGTCACCCTGCTGCCGGTGCTGGCGGTGAAACCACCGGTGCCGGCGTCCGAAGACATCCGCCTGCTGTCTTTCCGCGACCCGCCGCCGAGCCGCCGGCTGGCCCTGGTCTGGCGGCGCAGTTCGGCCATGGGGGCCTTCCTGCACGACCTGGCCGCGGTGCTGCGCGACCTGCCCGCCGGCCTGCTGGACCTGCCCGCCGACGACCCGCCCGGGAAGCGCCCCGCCAAGCCTTGAAGCCCGCGGGGCCAGGGGCTATCGTGGCCAGACATGTTTGATTACCCCGGGCGGCGCGTGCAACGCGGCGCCCCTTTTGCTTTTGGAGCCACCATGGCCACGCCGCCGCCGATCACCGTTTCCAGCCGCGACCTCGACCGCCTCGAGCGCCTGCTCGAGTCCCCCGCCGTCGCCGCCCTGCCCGCTGCCGCCGCCCTGGGCAGCGAACTCGAGCGTGCCAACGTGGTCGCGCCGGCCGACATGCCCGCCGACGTCGTCACCATGAACTCCGAAGTCACCTGCGTGGACGAAGTCGGCGGCGAGACCCATCGCCTGACCCTGGTCTATCCGCCCGACGCCGACGTGGACAAACACAGGATCTCGGTACTGGCGCCGGTCGGCACCGCCCTGCTGGGCCTGTCGGTGGGCCAGAGCATCGACTGGAACGCGCCGGGTGGCCGTTCACTGCGCCTGCGGGTCACGTCCATCGCCTACCAGCCCGAAGCTTCGGGCGATCTTTCGCGCTGACCGCAGCGCCCTGCCGCCATGCCGCGCTGGCTCTGGATAAGTCTGGTTGTCGGCACCCTGGCCCTGTTCTGGGCCGCGGGTCGTGGTCCGTCCGTCGTGCCCGCCACCGGCCCCGGCGGCGCGCTGGCCTGCCCGCAGATGGCCTCGCCGGCCGGCCTGGCCGAGCCCCTGCAGGTTCGCGTGGACGACGCGCCGGTCGTGACCATCCAGGGACACACCATGCGCCCGCTGGCGGCCTTTGCGCTCGAGGCGCGGGTGCTGGGCCGCGAGGATTATCGTTTCGACCGCAACGCAGCGCTGTCGCCCACCGACCTGGCCCTGGGCTGGCAGCGCATGGCCGACCCGGAGGTCTACAAGCGCCTGGACATTTCCCAGGGCGGGCGCTGGTATCGCTACCGCTGGGGCGCGGAGGGGCCGCCGCTGCCGCAGCGCGAGATCGTGCGCTCCAGCGCCAACATGCACCTGGTGCCGGCCAACGACGAGGTGGCCGACGCCATCGACCGCGTGCGCGAAGACCAGACCGTGCGCCTGCAGGGCTGGCTGGTCGAGATCCGCAGCGACGACGGCTGGCAGTGGCGCAGTTCGCTCACCCGCGAAGACAGCGGCGACGGTGCCTGCGAGCTGATCTACGTCTGCGAGCTTGAGTCGTTCTGAAAGCAGTGCCGGGGCTCAGGCCTCGTCGTGCGCCACCCTTTCGGATTCACCGCGCCCGGCCATCAGCCATTCCGACATCGCCGGCAGCGCGTACATCGCCTCGACATAATCGGCCGCGGCGCCGGCCAGCGGCACGCCGTAGCCGCGCAAGCGCACGCAGACCGGCGCGTACATCGCGTCGGCGATGCCGAAGCGGCCGAACAGGAAATCGCCGCCGCCGGCCTGGGCACGCAGTTCGTCCCACAGCGACACCACCCGGTCGATGTCGCGCTGCGCGGCCTCGTCCCAGTGCGGTTCGCGCGGCTCGCGCCGGCAGTTCATCGGCAGCTGCGCCCGCAGCGCGGGAAATCCCGAGTGCATTTCGCAGGCCACCGAACGCGCCAGCGCGCGGCGCCCCGGGTCGTCGGGCCAGCCGCTGCCGCGCAGCCAGCGTTCGTTGGCGTATTCGCAGATGGCCAGGGAATCCCAGACCACCTGGCCATTGTCGTGCAGCACCGGCACGCGGCCGGTCGGCGACCAGTCGCCGATGCGGGCATGGAACTCCGGCGTGTCCAGCGGCAGCCGCACTTCTTCGAAGGCCACGCCGGCGTGGCGCAGCAGCAGCCAGGGCCGCAGCGACCAGGACGAGTAGTTCTTGTTGCCGATGACAAGGGTCGTGGTCATGGGTAATCAGCTGAAGATCTGGTCGCCGCCGTTGCGCGTGGCCACCCGCGCGGCGTTGGCTGCCCGGTCGGCCAGGTCGGCCGACTTGCGTTCTTCCGGGCCCGCCTGGGCGATGCCGACGCTGATGCTCAGGGTGGGCGCGATACGCGGGTCCACCGCCATGTGCGACACCGCCTCGCGCAGGCGTTCGGCGTATTCACGCGCCTGCAGCAACTTCTTGCCCGGCGCCAGCACCAGGAAACCGCCGCTGGCGCTGCGGCCGATGAGGTCGCCGTGGCTGATTTCCTTCTGCAGCAGGCCGGCCACCGGGCGCAGGGCCGCCACCACGGCGACTTCGCCGCCGGCTTCGCGCAGCGAGGGCAACTGGTCGAGTTCGATCCAGAGCAGGCTGAAGGGCGTCTGCCGCAGCCGGGCGGCCTCGACCAGCTGCTGCAGGCGATCGCGGATGGCTTCCTCGCGGAAGACGCCCGTAGCCGGGTCGGTTTCCGCCTGGCGCTGGGCGCTGACCGTGCCCGAGGCTTCCTCGCCGGCGACCACGGCCATGGCCGCGAACTCGGCGCACAGCGCCAGTTCGGCGTCGCTGTAGCTCACGTCGGCGGGCCTTTCGACCAGCAGCGCGCCCCAGCCGGGTTTGGGGATCGGCAGCGGGATGACCGCCAGCTGCACTTTCTCCAGCGGGCCTTCGGGCCCGTCGAAGTCGAAGCCGACCTGCTGGGCGGCCTTGAGCTTGCTGAGGTTGCGCAGCAGGGTGGCGCGCTCGCGCAGCAGGTTGCGGTAGCGCGATTCGGCCGACTTGGGTTCGACCTGCAGCAGTTCTTCGCCGTCGGCGTGTTCGCCGACCACGGCCGAGCTGTCCTGGGCCAGCACCGACTTGAGGCCATCGAGCAGGCGCCGGTAGGCGATCCAGGCCACGTCGTCGTCGTCGGCATGGGTCAGGCCGTGCTGCAGGCTGGCCATCAGCTTCTCGCGCGCGGCCTCGATCTTTTCTTCGGCGCTGGGCGGCGGCGGTTCGGCCCGCTTGCGCATGGCCCAGCGCTGCAGCCGCGCCCGTGTCCAGGGCAGGCCCAGGTACTGGGCCATCACCAGCGCCAGCGCCAGCTGCCAGCCGTACAGCGTCCACCAGTTCGCTTCGATCACCTGGTGGTCGGCCAGCACCCGCAGCAGCACCGCCGCGCCCATCACCAGCAGGGTGAACAGCGGCGCCCAGCGGTAGCTGCGCGAGTCGAGCACCAGCATCACCACGCAGGCAAGCAGCGCCACCGGATAGCTGAACCAGGCCACCCACTGCAGGGTGATGCTGGCGTCGCTGGGCAGGGTCAGCGCAAACAGCGCCGCGACCACCAGGATCCAGCCCAGGGCGCGCATCCAGCCCACCAGCTGCGGCGCCGATTTATCCAGCCCGCTGTAGTGCCGGGTGGCCAGCACCACCGGCCCCGCGCCCAGCAGGAACAGGGCCTGCGGCACCACCGCGCCCAGCCCCGAAAGCAGGGCCACTTCGGGCAGCGAATACAGGTGGCCATTGATGCCCAGGCAGGCCAGCCAGGAACAGAAGGCCGCCGCGCCCACCGACAGCGCGCCGGCGCGGGAGTCTTCGGCGTGGCGCACCAGCGACAGCAGCGCCACCGCCAGCAGCAGGGCGTATACGACGCGGAACCAGAACCGCGCCTCCTGCTCCTCCGCGCTGGCCACGGCGGCGTCGCGTAGGCTGACGTGCAGGCCGCCCATCACTCGGCCTTCGAGCTCCAGGTAGAGCTCGGTCGGGCCGGACAGGCCCGCCGGCAGCGGCAGGTCGAAATGGCTGGGCCAGGGCCGCTGGCCGTCGCCGCGGGAGAAGAAACTGTCCCGGACCACCACGTCGCCGGGCGGGTGCACGCGCAGGCGCAGGCGCTCAAGCGGCACCCGGACCACGCCCAGGCGCCAGTCGTACTCGCCGGCCGGCAGGTCGGTGCGGATGCGCACCCAGAGCGTGCGCTCCTCGCGGGCGGTGAAGGGGAAGCCCGGGGTCAGCACGGGCGTGAAGCCGGGCTGGGCCCGGCCGGTGAGGATGTCGTCGAGGGTCGTGCCGGCCGGTGTCTCCATGACCGCCAGGTCCAGCGCCGGCTGCGGCGCCTGGGCGCGGACGCCGGAAGCCAACAGGACCGCGGCGGCCAGCAAGGCGGCGGCGGTGAAGCTAGTCAGGGCCCATGCATGTCGCAAGCGCCGTCTCCCCTACACGTGGTTGCAGCCCCCTGCCCGGCGATTCTAGCCCGAGCCCGGGCCGGGGCGCAGGAAAGGCCGCGGAATGCGGCCAAGCCGTTAGACTAGACGCCTTTCCACGCTGTTTCCGGACGCATGACCCTGACCCCCGCCCCCACCGACGCCGCCGCGGCGCCGGAAAAGAACGACTTCATCCGCCAGATCGTCCGCGAGGACCTGGCCAGCGGCAAGCACGCGGCCGTGCGCACGCGCTTCCCGCCCGAGCCCAACGGCTACCTGCACATCGGCCACGCCAAGTCGATCTGCCTGAACTTCGGCATCGGCCGCGAGTTCGGCGGCCTGGTGAACCTGCGCTTCGACGACACCAATCCGGCCAAGGAAGACCCCGAGTACGTCGAGGCGATCAAGGAAGACGTGCGCTGGCTCGGTTTTGAATGGGCCGAGCTGCGCCACGCCTCGGATTATTTCGAGGTCTTCTACCGCGGCGCCATCAAGCTGGTCGAACAGGGCCTGGCCTACGTCTGCGACCTCAACGCCGAGCAGGTGCGCGAATACCGCGGCACCCTGACCGAACCTGGCCGCAATTCGCCCTTCCGCGATCGCAGCATCGACGAAAACCTCGACCTGTTCCGGCGCATGCGCGCGGGCGAGTTCGCCGACGGCAGCCGCACCCTGCGCGCGAAGATCGACATGGCCAGCGGCAACATCAACCTGCGCGACCCGGCCATCTACCGCATCAAGAAGGTGGCCCACCAGAACACCGGCGACGCCTGGCCGATCTACCCGATGTACGACTACGCGCACTGCCTGTCGGACGCGCTCGAGGGCATCACGCATTCGCTGTGCACGCTGGAGTTCGAAGACCACCGGCCGCTGTACGACTGGTTCGTGGACAAGGTCGACCTGGCCGGCGACCCGGCCCTGTACCAGCCGCTGGTGGACGCCGGCTTTTCCGTGCCCGCCGCCAAGCCGCGCCAGATCGAGTTCTCGCGCCTGAACATCAACTTCACCGTGATGAGCAAGCGCAAGCTGCTGGCGCTGGTGCAGGACGGCCTGGTGGCCGGCTGGGACGACCCGCGCATGCCTACCCTGCAGGGCCTGCGCCGCCGCGGCACGCCGCCGGCAGCGCTGCGCCTGTTCTCCGACCGCGTGGGCATCAGCAAGCAGAACTCGCTCATTGATTTTTCCGTGCTCGAAGGCTGCATCCGCGAAGTGATGGACGCGGCCGCGCCGCGCCGCCTGGCCGTCATCAACCCGGTGAAGCTGGTGCTCACCAATCTGCCCGAAGACCACGCCGAAACCCTGCGTTTCCCGAACCACCCGAAGGACGTTTCCTTCGGCGACCGCGAGGTGCCGTTCTCGCGCGAACTGTGGATCGAGCGCGAGGACTTCGCGGAAGTACCGCCCAAGGGTTTCCACCGCCTTGTGCCCGGCGGCGAGGTGCGCCTGCGCGGCGTCGGCATCGTTCGCTGCGAGGAAGTCATCAAGTCCGGCGACGACATCACCGAACTGCGCTGCACGCTCGACCCGCTGACGCGCACCGGCATGGAAGGCGCCGACCGCAAGGTCAAGGGCACCATCCACTGGGTCAGCGCCGCGCACGCGGTGCCGGCCGAAGTGCGCCTGTACGACCGCCTGTTCAACGTACCCGACCCGGACCGCGACGAAGACGGCAAGACCTACCGCGACCACCTCAATCCGGAATCGGTGAAGGTGGTGCAGGCCTACGTCGAACCCTCGGCGGCGCAGCTGCCGGCCGAAGCCGGCGTGCAGTTCGAACGCCTTGGCTTTTTCACCGCCGACCGCCGCGACCACGCGCCGGGCCGGCCGGTGTTCAACCGCACCGTCACCCTGCGCGACACCTGGGCGAAAAAATGATCTACGCCCAGCTCCACCTCACCCTGCCGGCCTGGATCCACGAGGAAGTGGACGCCCAGCGCGCCTATCCCTCGGCGCAGGACAAGGTGGCGCTGGCGAT
This sequence comes from uncultured Arenimonas sp., assembly GCF_963976025.1. Lineage (NCBI taxonomy): Bacteria > Pseudomonadati > Pseudomonadota > Gammaproteobacteria > Lysobacterales > Lysobacteraceae > Arenimonas > uncultured Arenimonas sp. The sequence goes on along the minus strand of NZ_CAXBJS010000002.1, from coordinate 8,776 downwards.
CCAGCTTTCGCGCCGCAACGTCGACCACCGCAGCGGCGGCCCGTTCGGCGCGGCGGTGTTCAGCGGCGAGCGCCTGGTCGGCGTCGGCGTCAACCGCGTGGTTCCGCACAACTGCTCGGCGGCGCATGCCGAAATCATGGCGCTGGCGACCAGCCAGCAGCGTTTGCAGAGCTTCCGGCTCAACCAGTCCGGCGGCCCGATCACCCTGGCCACGTCGGCCCAGCCCTGTTCGATGTGTTACGGCGCCGTGGTCTGGGCCGGCATCGATGAACTGCTGATCGGCGCGCGCGCCGATGACGTGCAGGACCTGGCCGGCTTCGACGAAGGTCCGCTGCCGGCCGACTGGCGCGGCGAACTTGAAAAACGCGGCATCCGCGTCAGCACCGACCTGCTGCGCGACCATGCCCGCGACATCTTGCGTGATTACGGGGAGTCCGGACTTGTCTACTGATGGCCTGTTGGCCTACTGCCGCCCCGGTTTCGAACCCGAACTGGCGGCCGAACTGAGCGAACGCTCTGCGCTCGCCGGTTTCCCCGGCTATGCCAAGGCCGAACGCAACACCGGCTTCGTGCAGTTCCTGGGCATCGAGGACGGCGCGGCGCTGGCTTCGGCCCTGCCCTGGTCGACGCTGATCTTCGCGCGCCAGAAGCTGCGCCTGCTGGCCGACCTGCCGGACCTGGACCCCAAGGACCGCGTCGGCCCGATCATGGAAGCCCTGGGCGGCCGCGGCCGCCACGGCGACGTCTGGGTCGAACACACCGATTCCGACGAAGGCCGCCAGCTTTCCGGCCTGGCGCGCGCGCTGGGCAATGCCCTGCGCCCGGCGCTTCGCAAGCGTGGCCTGGTCACCGAGAAGGAAGACCCGCGCCTGCCGCGGCTGCACGTGCTGATGCTGGCCGGCAACCACGCCCTGCTGGCCAGCGCCGACCCGAAGGACGCCTCGCCCTGGCCGCTGGGCGTGCCGCGCCTGCGCGCGCATGCCGATGCGCCCAGTCGTTCCTCGCTCAAGCTCGAAGAGGCGCTGATGTGCCTGCTTACCGACAAGGAGCGCGACGCCTTCCTGCAGCCGGGCATGAGCGCCGCCGACCTGGGCGCCGCGCCCGGCGGCTGGAGCTGGGTGCTGGCGCGCCGGCACATCCGTGTGGCCGCGATCGACAACGGCCCGATGGCCGACAGCGCCATGGACACCGGCATCATCGAACACATCCGCGCCGACGGTTTCCGCTGGCAGCCGCCCAAGCCGCTGGACTGGATGGTCTGCGACATGGTGGAGTCGCCGGCGAAGGTGGCCGACCGCATGGGCACCTGGTTCCGCGAAGGCTGGTGCAAGCGCTCGATCTTCAACCTCAAGCTGCCGATGAAAAAGCGCTGGGATGAAACCCGCGACTGCCTGCAGCACTTCGTCGACAAGGCCGGCCGGCCGCTGACCATCCGCGCCAAGCAGCTCTACCACGACCGCGAGGAAATCACGGTCTATGCGGGCTAGCCTGCTGGCGCTGCTGTTGCTGGCCGCGCCCGCGTTCGGGCAGGCCGACGATTATTTCCAGCGCGTCGACCTCGACGGCGACGGCCGGGTTTCGCTGGAAGAATTCCTCGAACGCATGGGCTTTGCCTTCCGGCAGATGGACGTGGACGGCAACGGCGTGCTCGAGCCGCACGAACAGCACGTGCCCGACGCCCCGCGCATCACCCTTGAACAGCACGAGGCGCGCTTTGGCGCCCAGTTCCGCCGGCAGGACGCCAACGGCGACGGTTACCTGAGCCGCCAGGAGCTGCTGGCGCCGCCGCGCCGCTAGTAGGCGGAATAACCGGCCGCGAATCCGACGATCGCCATCACGCACATCGCGACCATCAGCAGCAGCGTCAGCAGCGTGCCCCAGAAACGGCCGGTGCTGCGGCCTTCGCTGACCGCCAGGCCCCAGGCGTGCAGTGCGCGCGCGATCACCAGCGTGGCGCCGAAGACGTGCACCAGCCAGTCCGGGTAACCGTTCAATTCCATGCCGCCGAGCAGGATCAGCGCCAGCGGCACGTATTCGACCGCATTGGAGTGGGCGCGCACGCGCCGGTTGAGTTCGCCGTGCCCGCCGTCGCCCAGGCCCACCTTCAGGCGGCCGCGGGCCAGCATCACGCGGATGGCAAGGCCCAGCACCAGCAGGGTGCACAGCGCGGCATAAAGCAGGGTGATCATGGCTCGCTCCTCAGATCAGGCCGGGCCTCCAGGGGCCGGTGATGGCGACCGTGAAGCCAGGCTCGTAAACGTTGGCGAACAGCCAGCGGCCGTCCGGGGAAAAACAGGCACCCGCCCATTCCTCGTTCCGGAAGTCTCCGCTGAAGCCCCGGTGGCCGTCCAGCACCACGTTGCTGCGGCAGAACTCGAACAGGCCGCCGGCACGGTCCAGGCCATAAAGGCGCTGCACCGGCTGGTCGGAGTCTTCGCAGATCACCAGGCCACCGCGCGGACTGGCGACGATGTTGTCGGGGTAGTCCAGCACGTCGCGCGAGGGCGATTCGAACACCAGCTCCAGCAGGCCTTCGTCCGGGCGGTAGGCCCACATCTGGCCACAGCCGGCGTCGCCGCCGCTGGTGGAGATGAAAAAGACCCGGCCCTGCTCGACGATCACGCCCTCGAGCCGGATGAAGGCCGTGCCGCCGTTGGCCAGGCCCTGGCGCACCAGGCCGCCCGGGCCGCCGTCGCTGTCGGTGCCCTTGGTGGGTTCGTCGATGTCGACCCAGCGCACCTTCATCACGTCACCGACCCGGCAGCCGGTGCGCAGGTCCGGGGCGCCTTCGGCGCGCAGCATCTGCAGGCGGCCGCCGCGATGCAGTTCGCCGGGCGCGCGGGGAATGAAGCGGTAGAAGCCGGCGTAGGGCTTGTGGTCTTCGGTGAGGTAAACGATGCCGTCGCGCGGATCGACCGCGGCGGCTTCGTGTTTCATCTGGCCCATGGCCAGCAGCGGTTCGGCCCTTGAAAGGCCCTTGCCCGGCACTTCGAAGATGAAGCCGTGGCTGTGCGTCATCTCGTGCACGTAGTCCTTGCTGACGCGCACCTTCTGGCCGGCGTCGAGCACGATTTCCTCGCACGACAGCCAGCTGCCCCAGGGCGTGACGCCGCCGGCGCAGTTCACCAGCGTGCCCGACAGCGACGGCATCGCGTCCACGAACTGGCCGCGCGCGGTGTCGAAGCGCAGGGTGACAGTGCCGCCGCGCACGTCCGGGTTGTAGGTGGCCGAGGCGGGCGCGAAGCTGCCGCCAGGTTCGCTGGTCAGTTCGTGGTTGCGCACCAGGGTGACGATGTCGCCCTCGGCCCCGACCACGCCCATGCCGTCGTGTTTGCCGGGGCAGGCCTGGCCGGGCGCGATTTCTTCGCCGGCCCAGCCGAAGCTGATGTATTCGAACCCCGCCGGCAGCTGCAGCAGTGCCAGCCCGGTGGCGCGGTCGCGCACCGGCGCCAGCGGCCCGTAACCCGACGAAACACCCAGGCCACTGCCGGCCTTCGCCAGCAGCGTACCCACCGGCCCCAGGCCCAGCGCCGCAACGCCGAGTCCCAGGCTTCCCTGCAACATGCGTCGCCGCGAGAAACGCGGCGTTTGATCGTGGTTGTTCAACGTGGCTCCCGCGGGTGGGTCCTTTCAAGAGACCCACCATGCTGCGGGTCCCGCATGACAGTTACGCGTCGGGCAGGCTGATGGCCGTGGCGACGATGCGCAGTTCCTGCTTGGCCGGCGCTTTGGCGCCGTCGTCTTCGACCAGGTGCCGGGCGTGTTCCTCGCTGATCGGCTCGACCTGCAGCACGCCGTAGGCCACGGCCGGGCCGCTTGCGTCTTTGGGCACTTCGAAGCCGTGGTCCTTGGCCATCACGCGGGCGTTGTGGCCGTCCTGCTCCATCACCACCCAGCAGCCCTTCTTCTGGCAGACCTCGGTGATGCGGCCGGTGAACTTGCCCGGCTTGCCTTCGTAGGCCTGCGGATTGGCGGCGGCATCGGCAATGGCGGTCGCTTCGCCCTCGGGCATCGGTTCGCCGTAATCGGCGGCCAGGGCGACCGGGGACAGGCACATCAGCAGCGGCAACAGCAGTCGGTTCATCGGCAGGTCCTCAGGCGGCGAGTTGGCGGGCATGCAGGGCGGGCACCTCGTGGGTGGTGCCGAACTTGCCCTTTTCATCCCGGGTGACCTGCGCCAGCGCGCAGCCGGGATCGTGGGTGAAATACAGGTGCACGTTGCGTTGAAGCTTGTCCTCCAGGAAGGCGCGCTTTTCATCAATGAGCATTTCCGGGAACCGGTCGTAGCCCATCGTGATGGGCACGTGCACCCAGGGCCGCCCCGGAATCAGGTCGGCGCAGAAGACCAGGCCGCCGCGCGGCCGGCCGTCGTCGCCGTCGTGGCCGCACAGTTCGGCCAGCATCAGGCCGGGCGTGTGGCCTTCGCTGAAGTGGAAACGCACGGTGTCGCCCAGGGCCTTGCAGCGGTCGCCTTCGACCAGGTCGAGCCGGCCGCTGGCTTCAAGCAGGTCCATCAGTTCGGGGATGAAGCTGGCGCGGTCGCGCGGGTGCGGGTCGCGCGCGCGGCGCCAGTGTTCGCCGCCGACCACGAAGCGGGCATTGGGGAACAGCAGCCGCGCCGGCTTTCCCTCCTCCCAGGCCGCCAGCAGGCCGCCGGCGTGGTCGAAGTGCAGGTGGCTGAGCACCACCACGTCGATGTCCTCGTGGGAAAAACCAGCTTCGGCCAGGGAGTCGAGCAGCACGTGCCGCTCTTCCACCACGCCGTAACGCTCGCGCAGCTTCGGCTCGAAGAAGGCACCGATGCCGGCTTCGAACAGCACCGTCTTGCCGTTCACCGGCGTCGCCAGCAGCGCGCGGCAGGCCAGTTCGATGCGGTTGAGTTCGTCGGGCGGCGACCACTTCTGCCACATGGCGCGCGGCGCGTTGCCGAACATGGCGCCGCCGTCCAGGCGCTGCGAGTTTCCAAGGATGGACCAGAGTTTCATGGCGGCTTCCTAGCGGTAGACCGAGGCTTCGGTGGACGAGCCCTTGCCGACGCCTTTCCAGCGCGGGTCGGTGCCGGCCTCGACCTCACCATTCTGATGATTCCACAAAACCACCTGCATGTTGCCCCAGGTGCGTTCGGCGGTTTGCACATCGTGGCCCATGGCCTCGAGCGCGGCGATTTCCGCCGGGGCGAAGGCATCGGCTTCGGCCAGCACCACGTCGGGCAGGTACTGGTGGTGGAAACGCGGCGCCGCGGCGGTGGCCTGGGCGCCCTCGCCCTGCATCAGCTCGACCAGGCCCAGCAGCACCATGGTGATGATTCGGCTGCCGCCCGGCGTGCCGATCACGGCGGTGCGTTCGGGGCCGACCAGGAAGCTGGGCGTCATCGACGACAGCGGGCGCTTGCCCGGCGCGATGGCATTGGCGTCGTCGCCGACCAGGCCGAAGGCATTGGGCACGCCCGGCTTGACCGAAAAGTCGTCCATTTCATTGTTGAGCAGGAAACCGGTGCCCGGCACCACCAGCGCATTGCCGTAGGGCAGGTTCACCGTCTGGGTGACGGCGACCAGGTTGCCTTGCGTGTCGATGACCGAGAAGTGGCTGGTGTCCGGGCGCAGCGGCTGCGCATCGACGCCCGGCAGCAGGTCGCTGGGCGTGGCCCTGGCCGGGTGGATGGACGCACGCAGGCCGGCGGCGTAGGCGTCGGAAACCAGCATGTCCACCGGCGCCTGCACGAAGTCGGGGTCGCCCAGGTACAGCGCGCGGTCGCGGTAGGCGCGGCGCATGGCTTCGATGAAAAGATGACTGCGTTCGGTCTTGCCCAGGCGCGGGTAGTCGTAACCTTCCAGCACCTTGAGCATGGTGGCCAGCGCCACGCCGCCCGACGACGGCGGCGGCGCGGTGATGATGTCGAAACCGCGGTGCCGGATGCGCAGCGGTTCGCGTTCGACCACGGCGTATTGGGCCAGGTCGCGTTCGGTCCAGATGCCGCCGGCGTCGCGTACGCCGCGGACAAGCCTGCGGGCGAAGTCGCCGCGGTAGAAACCATCGGCGCCCTGTGCGGCCAGTCGTTCGAGCGTGCGCGCATAGTCTTCATTGCGCATCAGCGTGCCCTCTTCCGGCACCTTGCCTTCGCGCAGGAAGAGTTTGCTGGCCGCCGGGCTGCGCGCGATCACGTCGCGGCGATAGCCCAGGAACGCCGAGTTCTTCGGCCCGAAGCGCCAGCCTTCGCGAGCCAGGCGGATGGCCGGCGCCAGCGACTGCGACAGCGGCAGCCGGCCGTATTTTTTCGCCAGGTGGTCCAGGCCCGCGGGCAGGCCGGGAATGCCCGCTGCCAGTGCACCGTTGACCGACAGGTCGCGGTTGGCCTTGCCTTCCGCGTCCAGGAACATGTCGCGTGTCGCGGCCAGCGGCGCGCGCTCGCGGGCATCGATGAACACGTCGCGGTTCTCACCGGCGACACGCAGCAGCATGAAACCGCCGCCGCCCAGGCCCGAACTTTCCGGCTCCACCAGGCCCAGCGTGGCGCTGACCGCGATCGCCGCGTCGAAGGCGTTGCCGCCCTTGGCCAGCACTTCCATGCCGGCGTCGGTGGCGTAGGTGTTGGCGCTGGCGATGCCGGCTTCGGCCGGCGTTGCCGGAGACTTGGCGGTATCGGCCAGGGCCGGCGGCGAAAGCGCCAGCAGCAGGGGCAGCAGGAAACGGATCATGCGGCGGACTTTCCTTTCGTCAGGGCATGGTATTTGCCCAGCAGCTGTTCCCGGGTTTCAGGATGCCCGGGGTCGAGGTCGATGCACTCGACCGGGCAGACGACCACGCACTGGGGTTCGTCGAAGTGGCCCACGCATTCGGTGCACAGGGCCGGGTTGATCTCGTAGATCACCTCGCCCTGCGAGATCGCCGTGTTCGGACAGGCCGGCGCACAGACGTCGCAGTTGATGCAGATATCGCTGATGAGCAGGGACATGGGGGTCGTCCCGTCGGATGCCCGGGGCCCGCCGGCAAGCGGCGGGCCCGCGCGGACAAGACGAGGCTTATTTGGCCTCGACGAACACGAACTTGGCGCCGGCGGCTTCGACAGCGGCCTTCACGCGCTCGCGGTCTTCGGTCTTGCCGATGAACAGCACCTGCGAACCCGCCAGGGCGCTGGGGTCGGCGTCGGTGAAGGACATGACCACCAGGTCGGCGATCTTGGTGCTGTCGGGAGAACCGAAGGCCAGCATGTTGCCGGGCAGCACGGTGCGCTGCACGACCATGGTGACGTTCTCGAGCTGGCGGTCGAACATGGTCTTGCCGTCCTGGTCGCCTTCGGCCGGGACGTCGCTGCCCACCGGCAGGTAGTACGAGAACACGCGGTCGGTCACGCCTTCCTGGTTGCGGCCGATGACCTGGCCCAGGTAAGCCTTCCATTCGGCGTCGTCGGTGCTGGCCGGGGCGGTGAGTTCAACCGGCGCGGCGGCGACTTCCTCTTCCTTCTTGCAGCCCGAAAGCACCAGGGCCGAGAGCATCAGGGCGACGGGAATCAGAGCACGGGTCATGGCAATACCTCTTGTGTGGATTGTGTTACTTCGGCTGCTTCCACCGGGCGGCCAGGGCGGTCGCGACGGCCGGGTGCACGAACCCGGAAACATCGCCGCCGAGACGCGCAACCTCGCGCACCAGGCTGGAAGAAATGAAGCTGTGTTGTTCGGCCGGGGTCAGGAACAGGGTCTCGACGTCCGGGATCAGGTGGCGGTTCATGCTGGCCATCTGGAATTCGTATTCGAAGTCCGACACCGCGCGCAGGCCGCGCAGCAGGACGCCGGCGCCGATCTCGTGCACGAAGTGGGCCAGCAGGGAGTGGAAACCGACGACTTCGACGTTGTCGTGGCCAGCCAGGGCGATGCGGGCCAGCTCGACCCGCTGGGCCAGGGGCAAGGCGGGGCTCTTGCCGGGACTTTCGGCGATGCCCACCACCACCTTGTCGAACAACGGGGCCGCGCGGGCGACCAGGTCGATGTGTCCGTTGGTGATGGGATCGAACGTGCCGGGATAAACCGCGACGCGGGTTCGGGCCTGGCTCATGCCGATCAGTCGCCCTGCGGGTGTGGATACGTCCGAAGTGTATCAGCCTCCGGCGCGATGGAGCGCGAAGTGCACGTCCCGCGTATGGCCTTCGCGGTGCAGGGTCCAGCCCTTGGGAAGCGTAGGCACCACGTTGCGCGGACATTCGACGTAGATAAGCGCCCCCGGCGCCAGCCACGGCGCCAGGGCCGCGGCCGCCGGCTCCCACAGTCCGGCCGCGAAGGGCGGGTCCAGGAAGACCAGGTCGAAGGCCTGGCCCGGGCTGCGGCCCAGCCAGGACAGGGCGTCTTCGGCCAGCACTTTCACCTGGTCCACCTTCAGGCGCGTGGCCTGTTCGCGCAGCGACCGGGCCAGTTCGGGGTCGCGTTCGACCAGCAGCACCTCGGCGGCCCCGCGGGACACCGCCTCGAAGCCCAGCGCACCGGTGCCGGCGAACAGGTCCAGCACCCGGGCACCGTGCAGGTGCGGCTGGAGCCAGTTGAACAGGGTCTCGCGCACCCGGTCCGAGCTTGGCCGCAGGCCGGGGCGGTCGGGCACCGGCAGCTTCGAGCCGCGCAGGTGGCCGGCAATGATGCGGACGCTGCCCGGGGGGCCGTTGTTGGGTCGCTGGTTCATCGGGGAGGCAGGGGGCCGGGTGGTAACATTCCGGCCATTGTCCGCGAAAGCAGCGCGATGTTCGATTTCCTGAAGAAAAAGCCCGAGAAGACCCCCGAGCCGGCCAAACCCG
>NZ_CAXBJS010000001.1:0-45789 GCF_963976025.1 uncultured Arenimonas sp. | reverse complement strand
AAAAGAAACGGGGCCCTCGCGGGCCCCGTTTTTTTTCGGCTCCTGCAGGTCGCGCTAGTAGCCCGCGGCCTGCCCGTCCTTGCGGCTCTCGGACGCACCGGCATACACGCCGGTTTCCGGATCGCGCGCAATCGCCTGGTAGCCGCCGTAGGGGCCGTCGGCGAATTCGATGGTGTGGCCCTTGCGCATCAGGGCGCGGATGGTTTCGTAGTCGAAGCCGGTTTCCAGGTTCAGCACGCCGCCGTCGTTCATCTCGGCCACCTGGCCGGCCGGATCCGTGCTGCCGTCGTGCTGGATGCGCGGCGCGTCGCCGGCCTCCTGCAGGTTCATGCCGAAGTCCACCAGGTTCATCACGATCTGCGCGTGGCCCTGCGGCTGCATCGCGCCGCCCATCAGGCCGAAGCTCACCCAGGGCTTGCCATCCTTGGTGATGAAGGCCGGGATGATGGTGTGGAAGGGCCGCTTGCCCGGCGCGAAGCTGTTGGGGTGGCCGGCCTTGAGCACGAACTGCTCGCCGCGGTCCTGGAAGATGAAGCCCAGGCCCGGCGTCGCCATGCCGCTGCCCATGCCGCGGTAGTTGGACTGGATAAGCGAAACCATCATGCCGTCCTTGTCCGCGGTGGTCAGGTAGATGGTGTCGCCGTGCTGCAGGATGCCGGCGTCCACGGATTTCGCGGCGCGGTCCGGGTTGATCAGCGCGCGGCGCTTGGCGGCGTACTCTTCGGAGATGAGTTCACCGACCAGGGCCTTCGCCTTTGCACGGTCGCCATCGCGCGCCGGAAAATAGTCCGGATCGGCGTACCAGCGCGCACGGTCGGCGAAGGCCAGCTTCTTGGCTTCGACAAACAGGTGCACGTGTTCGGCGCTGCCGAAATCGATCTTCGAGAAGTCGAAGCCTTCCAGTATCTCCAGGATCTGCAGCGCGGCGATGCCCTGGCCGTTGGGCGGCAGTTCCCAGACATCGACGCCGCGGTAGTTGGCGCTGGCCGGCTCGACCCACTCGCCTTCGTGCGCGGCAAGGTCCTCGTAGCGCAGGAAGCCGTCGTTTTCGCGGAAGTAGGCGTCGATACGGCGGGCGATGTCACCCTTGTAGAAGGCGTCGCGGCCATCGCGGCCGATGGTCTCGAGCGTATTGGCCAGGTTCGGGTTCTTCCACAGCTCACCGGTGCGCGGCGCGCGGCCGTCGATGGTGAACTGTTCGCTGAAGCCCGGCCACTTCGACAGCAGCGGCACGCTGCGGTTCCAGTAGTAGGCGATGGTGTCGTGCACCGGGTGGCCCTCGCGCGCGTAGCGCACGGTCGGCGCCAGCACCTCACTCATCGGCAGTTTGCCGAAACGGCCATGCAGCGCGAACCAGCCGTCCACCGCGCCGGGCACGGTCACCGGCAGCGGGCCGTGCGAGGGCACCGATTCATGGCCGTTGTCCTGGAACCACTTCAGCGTCAGGCCCCTGGGCGAACGCCCGGAGCCGTTGTAACCGTGCAGCTTCTGCGTCTTCGGGTCCCAGACGATGGCGAACAGGTCGCCGCCGATGCCGTTGCCCGTGGGCTCCATCAGGCCCAGGGCCGCGTTGGCGGCGATGGCGGCGTCCACCGCGCTGCCGCCCTGTTTCATCACGTCCAGCGCGATCTGGGTGGCCAGCGGGTGCGAAGTGGCGGCCATGGCCTCGGGCGCGTAGACCACCGAACGCGTGGCGAAATCGCGGCCGGTGATGCGGTCGGCGGCCGGAGCGGGCGCCGCCAGCAGGACCAGGCAGCACATCAGGGAGGCGGGCATGACTTTCATCGGTAGGCTCCGGGCGGTGACTGGGGGAAGATAGCGCACTGTCCCCGATACAAAGCGAAGGAAACGTCATGCGCGCCCTGGCCCTGTGCTTGTCCTGCCTGTTACTGCTTGCCGCCTGCAGCGGCGAATCCGCGCCCGGGGCCGCTCCTGCCGCCGAGGCACCTGCCGCAGACCCGGCCACCGTAGCCGCCGAGCTCAACACCTTGCTGGCCGACTGGCACGAGGCCCAGCTCAAGGCCAACCCGATCATGGCCACCGCCCTGGGCGACCTGCGCTACAACGACCAGCTGCCCGATTTTTTCTCGGCCAGCTTCCGCGAACAGTCCGAAGCGCGCGAACGGGACTTCCTCGATCGCATCCAGCGCCTTGACCGCGACGCCCTGGCCGGCCAGGACCGGCTCAGCTACGACGTCTTCATCAGCGACCGCACCCTGTCGCTGGAAGGCAATCGCTTCCCGGCCTGGATGCTGCCGGTGAACCAGATGAGCAACTACGGCAGCTTCTTCGCCCAGCTGGGTTCGGGAAAAAGCCTGCAGCCCTTCAGTGAGGTCAAGCACTACGACGACTTCCTGGCGCGCATCGCCGCTTTCCCGGCCATCAACCGAAGCGCCATGGCCAACATGCGCGAAGGCATGTCCGCGGGCGTGGTGCAGCCCAGGCCCGTGGTCGAGAAGTCCATCCCGCAGTTCGCGGCGCACGTGGTCGAACGTGCCGAGGACAGCGTGTTCTGGGGGCCGATTTCGGCCATGCCGGAAAGCTTCCCGGCGGAAGAACGCGAACGGCTCACCGCGGCCTACCGCGCGGCGATCATGGACACCGTGGTGCCGGAGTACGCCGCCATGCGTGATTTCCTGCGCGACCAGTACCTGCCGGCCGCCCGCGAAGGCGTGGGCATGATGCACCTGCCCGACGGCAAGGACTGGTACGCCTACAGCGTGCGCACCCAGACCACCACCGGCCTGTCGCCGGAAGAGATCCACCAGTTCGGCCTGGACGAAGTGGCGCGCATCCTGGCCGAAATGAACGCGGTGCGCGAACAGGTGGGCTTCGAAGGCGACCTGCCGGCCTTCTTCGACCACCTGCAGACCGACGACCGCTTCTACTTCAAGACGCCCGAAGAAGCGCTGCAGGCGTATCGCGACGTGCAGGCGAAGATCAATCCGGCGCTGCCGCAGCTGTTCGACATCTTCCCCAAGGCCGATTACGAAGTGCGCGAAGTCGAAGCCTTCCGCGCCGAATCCTCGGCCGGCGCGTCCTACATGTCCGGCACGCCGGATGGTTCGCGGCCGGGCGTGTTCTACCTCAACACCTTCAATCTTCGCGCCCAGCCCAACTTCCTGGTCGAAACCCTGTCCATCCACGAAGCCTCGCCGGGCCACCACTTCCAGGTCTCGATCCAGCAGGAACTGGAATCGCTGCCGGCCTTCCGCCGCTTCGGCGGCTACACCGCCTACGCCGAGGGCTGGGCGCTGTACGCCGAATCGCTGGGCAAGGAACTGGGCCTGTTCACCGACCCCTACCAGTGGTACGGCCGCCTGAGCGACGAACAGCTGCGCGCCATGCGCCTGGTGGTGGACACCGGCCTGCACTACTACGGCTGGAGCCGCGAGCAGGCCATCGATTACATGATGCAGAACTCGTCCATGGCCGAGTCCGACGTGGTGGCCGAAGTCGAGCGCTACATCGTGATGCCGGGCCAGGCGCTTTCCTACAAGGTCGGGCAGCGGGTCATCCGCGAACTGCGCGAAGAGGCCGAAGCCGAACTGGGCGACGACTTCGACGTGCGCGCCTTCCACCGCCAGGTGCTGGCCGACGGTGCGCTGCCGATGGGCGTGCTGCAGACCAAGATCCGCGAGTGGATCGCCAGCGAAAAGGCTGCCCTCGCCGGCTGACCGGCGCACTGCATGGCTGCCTTCGACGCCTTTGCGCTGATCCTGGCGATGCTGGCCCTGGGGCTGGTGTTCCAGCGCCTGCGCCTGTTTCCGGAAAGCGCGCCGGAGGTCCTGAACAAGGTCGTGCTGTACGTGTGCCTGCCGGCGGCGGTGCTGCGCTACGCGCCGCGGCTGGAGCTGGGGCCCGAGGTGATCGCGGTGGCCGCGGTGCCCTGGGCCCTGCTCGGCGCCACCGTGCTGGCCGTTTCCGGCGTGACCCGGCTGCTGAAGCTGCGCCGCGACCAGCACGCGGTGCTGCTGCTGTGCGTAGCGCTGGGCAACACCAGCTTCCTGGGTTACCCGCTGGTGCGCGCGCTGCTGGGCGAAGACGCGCTACCGTACGCGGTCATCTACGACCAGTTCGGCGCCTTCCTCATTCTTTCGACCTTCGGCCTGTACGTGCTGGCACGCTACGGCGGCGACGCCGAACCCACCTGGCGCGACATCGCGCGGCGCATCGCCACGTTCCCGCCCTTCCTGGCCGATCCGCCGGAATGGATTGCCGGTGGCCTGCAGCGCCTGGCCGATGCACTGCTGCCGCTGGTGGTGCTGGCGATTGGCCTTGGCCTGAAGCTGAAGCTGCCGCGCGACGAACTCAGGCCGCTGGCGGCCGGCCTGGCGCTGAAACTGCTGGTGATGCCGGTGCTGGCGCTGCTGCTGGTGGCCTGGCTGCCGATGGATGCCGTCGCCGCCGACACCGCCGTTCTGGAAGCCGCGATGCCACCGATGATCACCGCCGCGGCGTTAGCGATATCGCACAGATTGGCGCCGAGCCTGGCATCGGCATTGGTGGGTTATGGCATCCTGCTTTCACTCGCCACGCTGCCTGCGTGGGCGTGGTTGCTGACTCAGCTGTAACCAGGTCCTGTGTGGGAGGGAAAATAGACCGGAGAAGGCCACCGTGAAGACTCGATTGCTGCTGCCGCTGATGCTGGGCTGCGCTTTTGCCGCAAGCGCAGAAGATCCCGGCAATGCCGACATGAACGTAAGGGTGAACCTGGCCGCCGCGAACGCGCCCGGCGACCTGCTTTCCGATGCCTACCTGGTCCCGATGATCGACCTGGCCCTGGAGGCCGACGCGCCGGGCCGTGAGCTCGATCCGGAGCTGCGCAAATCCCTTGAACAGGCGCGCGACGACCTTGCGCAGCGCGTGGATTCGGCCGCGGACGAAGTGCCCGTGGGGCTCTATACGACCGTCAACTGCATGAAGAAGGGGGCGGACGCCCGTGAGTGCAGCGACAGCCGGGAACGATTGGCCGGGCTCGCGAAAGAGAATGGTTACCACCACTTCGTGCTGATGAGCATGGCGGCCAGGCGCGGCGACGAGGACGCCTTCGCCACCCACGGCGAAAAGCTCATCGCAGCGCCGAGGTTCGACCCGGACCTGGTTCCTGTCTTTGCCTCCCTGCATGCGCGCTACAGCCAGGTGCCGGACGCCCTGTGGCAGCACCCGGAAAACGAATACGGTCCCGAGGCCGCCCCGGGCGTCCAGGCCATGGCCATCGCCGCCGCGGTCGTCCTCCCCGGCTATCAGCCCTTCATGCAGGCCTGCGAGAAGGATGACGCCGATCGGCGCACGCTCTGCGTGGCCGTGGCCAGTCGCATGGCCGAACGCAGCACCGTTCTCCTGGACCGCCTCATCGGGGTCGCCCTGATAAAAAAGATCGGCACGCCAGCCGAGCAACAAGGCGCGCGCGAACTGGAGCGCGAAGCGAAGTGGCTGCTTGCCAGCGTCGCGAACTTCGGCAGTGAGCTCGACGACGGGCAATGGGGCCGGTACTACGAAATTTTCGCCAGCGAAGGCGAGTTCGCCGCCATGCGTTATGCCGCGCAGGCGACGGGGCGCTCCCTCGAGCCGCCCGCGGACTGGCAACCGAAGTAGAAAAACCCCTCCCACATCGAGCGCACTAGTCGGCGGGGACGGTACGCCCGCTCGCCCAGGCGCGCAGGGCGTTCACCTGTTCGGCCATCAGCACGCTCAGCGGGCGGGTGGCGCCGACTTCGGTGACCACGCGCGCTTCGTCCACCGGCACGCCGTCGGCGTGGGCGGAATAAAGTGCGCTGACGACGGCCTGTTCGATTTCCGCGCCTGAAAACCCGTCGGCGGCGGTGGCCAGGGTGTCCAGGGAAAAACCTTCCCAGTCCACTTCGCGTTTTTCCAGGTGCAGGCGGAAGATCTCGGCGCGGGCGGCGTGGTCGGGCAGGTCGACGAAGAAGATTTCGTCGAAGCGGCCCTTGCGCAGCAGCTCCGGTGGCAGGTCATTCACTGCGTTGGCGGTGGCGACCAGGAACACCTTGGACTTGCGTTCGGCCATCCAGGTCAGGAAATAACCCAGTACGCGGCGCGACACGCCGCCGTCTTCGCTGCTGCCGGAGGCGGCCAGGCCCTTCTCGAGTTCGTCTATCCACAGCACGCAGGGCGAAAGCTGCTCGGCCGAGGCCAGCGCGTCACGCAGGTTCTTTTCGGTTTCGCCGTGGTACTTGTTGTACAGGGTGCCAAAATCAAGCCGCACCAGCGGCACGCCGAAACCACCGGCCACCGCCTTGGCCGCCAGCGACTTGCCGCAGCCCTGCACGCCCAGCAGCAGCATGCCCTTGGGCGGGTCCAGGCCCGGCGGCAGCTTGTCGGCGGTGAAGGCGGCGCGGCGCTGGTTCACCCAGGCTTTCAGGCGCGCCAGCCCGGCGACGTCGGCGAACTGCGCGGTGTCGTATTCGAAATGCAGGTGGCCGGACTTGTTCAGCATTTCGAACTTGAGCTTGGCCAGCTCCGGCAGGTCGCCGGCATGCAGCGCGCCGTCGGTGAAGATCAGGTGCCGCGCCAGGCGCCGCGCTTCGGTCAGCGACAGGCCGCGCAGGTTGCGCACGATCGCCTTCAGCGCGTCCTGGTCGACTTCGACGCGCTTGCCGCCGTGTTCGCGCATGTACAGCGCAGCTTCGTCCTTGACGGTCTTGAGCAGCGCGTTTTCGTCGGGCAGCCGCAGCGAAAACCGCACGGCGTGGTGCTCGAGGTCGGGCGGAAGTTCGATCTTCGCGCCCACCAGCACCAGGGTGTGGCCCAGGCTGCCGCGGCGTTCCATGGTTTCGCGCAGCAGGCGCTGGGTGGTGGCGTAACCGAGGTAAGGGTGGAAATCGAGCAGCAGGCAGATGCTGCGCTGGTCGAGGTCGCGGATGGCGCGCAGGGTGCCGGTGGCGTCGGGCGAGGCGAGCGGCGGGTCTTCGCCGTCCAGGTCGACCCGGCGCAGGCCCTCGGTGATCGACCAGTGGTACAGCGGCCGCCAGACGTTCATCAGCAGGTGCCGGAACAGGTCCACCACGCGCGCCTCGTCGGGGGTCTCGATGACGATCAGCGCCGTGTTGGCGCGCACCAGCGAGGTCAGGTCCTGCAGTTCGCTCATTCTTGGTCCCCGGTCATTACCGGGATGATAACGGAGCGAGCTCGAGTTTCCGGGCGATGGCGTCGCCGGCTTCGCGGCCGTCGTGGACGGCGGTGACCACCAGGTCGGCGCCGCGCACGTTGTCGCCGCCGGCGAAAACCTTCGGGTGCGAGGTGGCGCCGGCCGGGCCGCGGGTGGCGACGTGGCCACGGCCGCCGAGTTCTATGCCGATGTCCTGCCACCAGGGCGCGGGGCTGGCGCGGAAGCCGAAGGACTGGATCACCACGTCGGCGGCGATGGTTTCTTCGCTGCCAGGGACCAGTTCCAGTGCGCCAGCCCGGCCACTGCTGGCGCGGGTTGCGGCCAGGCGCACGCCGGTCACGGCCGCGCCGCCCTCGATGGCCAGGGGCTGGCGGTGGAACAGGAAATGCACGCCCTCGGCGCGCGCGTGTTTGACCTCGCGCGCCGAACCGGGCATGTCGGCTTCGCCGCGGCGATAGGCGCAGGTCACCTGGGCCGCGCCCAGGCGCACGGCCGAACGCACGCAGTCCATGGCGGTGTCGCCGCCGCCGAGCACCAGTACACGCCGGCCCGCCAGGGCGAAGTTGACGTCGCCTTCGTGTTTTTCGCCGCGCTGCCGGCGCGCGTTGGCCACCAGGAAGGGCAGGGCCGAGAGCACGCCGGGAAGCTCCTGGCCCGGCAGGCCGGCATCCACGGGCGTGGTGGCGCCGGTGCCCAGGAACAGCGCGTCATGGTCGCGCAGCAGCCCGGCGCCCAGCGTCGCGTCCACGTCCACGCCCAGGTGGAACTGCACGCCCATGCCTTCGAGCACCTCGCGGCGCACGTCCATCACCGACTTTTCCAGCTTGAAGGCGGGGATGCCGTAGCTGAGCAGGCCGCCGATCTGGGCGTGGCGGTCGAACACATGCGCCTGGATGCCGGCGCGCGCCAGCCGGTCGGCGCAGGCCAGGCCGGCCGGGCCGGCGCCGATCACCGCCACGCGTTTGCCGCTGGGCTGAACCGCCGAAAGGTCGGGTCGCCAGCCCTGGCGGAAGGCTTCGTCAACGATGTATTTCTCGATGGCACCGATCGTCACCGCCTCGAAGCCGGTGTGCAGGGTGCAGTCGCCTTCGCACAGGCGATCCTGCGGGCAGACCCGGCCGCAGACTTCCGGCAGCGGGTTGGTGGAATGCGCCAGCTCGGCTGCCTCAAACAAGCGGCCCTCGCGCACCAGCGCCAGCCAGTCCGGGATCGGGTTGTGCACCGGGCACTTCCACTCGCAGTAGGGATTGCCGCAGTCCAGGCAGCGCGCGCCCTGTTCGGCGGCGCCTTCGGCTTCGAAGCCGGCGTAGATTTCCTGCCAGCCCAGCACGCGCACGTTGGCCGGCAGTTCGCGCGGCATGCGTCGCGGCACGTCCAGGAACTGGAAGGGCCGGGCCTTCATGCCGCCCGCCGCAGGTCGTCGGCCAATTGTTCGAGTGACGCGGCCTTGGGTTTGACCAGCCAGAACTTGCCTGCGACGTCGCGGAAGTCTTCCAGCAGGCGGGTCGCCCAGACGCTGCCGGTGTGGCCGGCGTGGTCGCGCAGCAGGCAGCGCAGGTGGTGGCGATGGTGTTCCATGCCTTCGGGCGTGACGCGGTGCACGTCCACCAGTTCGTGGTTGTAGCGGTCGACGAAATCGCGGTCCAGGTCGAGCACGTAGGCCAGGCCACCGGTGAAACCGGCGCCGAAGTTCAGGCCGGTGCGGCCCAGCACCGCCACCACGCCGCCGGTCATGTATTCGCAGCCGTGGTCGCCGACGCCTTCGACCACCGCCAGTGCGCCGGAGTTGCGCACCGCGAAGCGTTCGCCCGCGCGCCCCGCGGCGTACAGCTCGCCGCCGGTGGCGCCGTAGAGGCAGGTATTGCCCATGATCGGCGCCTCGCGGGCGACGTAGCGTGTATCCGCGGGCGGCCGCAGCACGATGCGGCCGCCGGCCATGCCCTTGCCGACGTAGTCGTTGGCGTCGCCGGTGAGTTCGATGAACAAACCGCCGGCGTTCCAGGCGCCCAGGCTCTGCCCGGCGTGGCCGGAAAGCCGCAGCTGCAGCGGTGTGTCGGCCATGCCCTGGTTGCCGTGCTGGCGCGCGATTTCGCCCGACAGGCGCGCACCCAGGCTGCGGTCGCGGTTGCGCACCGGGAAGTGGAATTCGCCGCCGGCGCCGGCCGCAAGCGCGGCGCGGGTTTCTTCGAGCATGCGCGCGGCCAGTTCGCCGGTGTCGCGCGGGGGATTGCGGGGCTGCTGGTTGTAACGGGCCGCTTCGCCTTTGCCGCTGGCCGCCTGCAGAACCGGATCCAGGTCGATGCGGCGCTGGCGCGGCGTATCCCCCGGCAGGCGTTCAAGCAGGTCGGTGCGGCCGATCAGGTCCTCGAGCCGCGCCACGCCCAGCCGCGCCAGCCACTGGCGCACGTCGTCGGCAACGAAGCGGAAGAAGTTCATCGCCATTTCCGGCAGGCCGATGAAATGGTTCGCGCGCAGGCGCGGGTCCTGGGTGGCGACGCCGGTCGCGCAGTTGTTCAGATGGCAGATGCGCAGGTAACGGCAGCCCAGCGCCACCATCGGCGTGGGGCCGAAGCCGAAACTCTCGGCGCCCAGGATGGCCGCCTTCACCACGTCGCGGCCGGTCTTGAGGCCCCCGTCCACCTGCAGGCGCACGCGCCCGCGTAGGTGGTTCAGGCGCAGCGTCTGCTGCACTTCGGCCAGGCCCAGTTCCCAGGGCGTGCCGGCGTGATGGATCGACGACAGCGGCGAAGCGCCGGTGCCGCCGTCGTGGCCGGAAACGGTGATCAGGTCGGCATAGGCCTTGGCCACGCCGGCGGCAATGGTGCCGATGCCGGCGTGCGAGACCAGCTTCACCGACACCAGCGCCGACGGGTTCACTTCCTTGAGGTCGAAGATCAGCTGCGCCAGGTCTTCGATGGAATAGATGTCGTGGTGCGGCGGCGGCGAGATCAGGCCGATGCCCGGGCGCGCGTGGCGCAGCGCGGCGATGGTGGCGTTGACCTTGTGGCCGGGCAGCTGGCCGCCTTCGCCGGGTTTGGCGCCCTGGGCGATCTTGATCTGCAGCACTTCGGCGTTGACCAGGTATTCGGGCGTCACGCCGAAGCGGCCGGACGCGACCTGCTTGATCTTGCTGCGCTTTTCGGTGCCGTGCCGGGAGGGGTCTTCGCCGCCCTCGCCGGAATTCGAACGCCCGCCCAGGCGGTTCATCGCGATCGCCAGCGCTTCGTGCGCTTCCGGCGACAGCGCGCCCAGCGACATGCCGGCCGAATCGAAGCGCGCCAGGATGGCTTCGGTGGGCTCAACCTCATCGAGCGCAAGCGGCGTCTTGGCCTCACGCAGCTGCAGCAGGTCGCGCAGCGCCGCCGGGGCGCGGCCGTCCACGTGCGCCGCGTACCGCTGGTAGTCGGCGCTGTCGCCGCTGCGCACCGCCTGCTGCAGGCTGTTGATGACGTCCGGGTTGAACATGTGGCTTTCGCCGCCGACCACCAGCTTGTGCCGGCCACCCGGCGCCAGTTCCGCCGTCGGGGACGCGGCCAGGGCCGCCAGTTCGCGCGCTTCGGCTTCGAGTTCGGCGAAGCCCGCGCCCTGGATGCGGCTGGGCACGCCGGGGAAACACAGCGCCACGACTTCATCGGCCAGGCCGACGATTTCAAACAGCTGGGCGCCGCGATAGCTGGCGATGGTGCTGATGCCCATCTTCGAAAGGATCTTCAGCAGGCCCTTTTTGATGCCGCGCCGGTAGCTGCGGCCCAGTTCGGCCGGAGCGTTGCCGATCTTGCCCGCGACCACGCCTGAACGGCCCAGCGCGGCGATGGTCTGGTAGGCCAGGTAGGGGTAAACGGCCGTCGCGCCCACGCCCACCAGGCAGGCGATGGCGTGCGCGCCGCGGGCCGCGCCGGTTTCCACCACCACATTGGCCCGGCAGCGCTGGCCGGTGGCGACCAGGTGGTGGTGCACCGCACCGGTGGCCAGCAGGGCCGGCACGACGGCCTGGCCGGGCTCCGGGTAACGGTCGGTCAGCAGCACCATCGATGCGCCGGCGCGCACCGCGGCTTCGGCTTCGTCGCGGATACGGTGCAGCGCCTGCTCGAGGGATTCACCCGCGCCCAGGTTCAGCCTGATCAGCGCGTGGGCGTCGGAAAAACGCGGCATCGCCAGCAGCTGGCGCAGCTTGCGCTGGCTCAGCACCGGCGAGTTCAGCAGCACCTGCACAGCATTGTCGGCGGTGTCTTCGAAGGCATTGCCTTCCGGGCCCAGCTGGGTGGCCAGCGACATCACCACCTGCTCGCGCAGCGGGTCGATCGGCGGATTGGTGACCTGGGCGAAGGCCTGCCGGAAGTGGTCGTGCACCGGCCGGATGAAGTGCGACATCACCGCCAGCGGCGTGTCGTCGCCCATCGATCCGGTGGCTTCCTGTTCGGTTTCGGCAAGCACGCGCAGCTCGGACTCGCGTTCTTCGCGGGTCAGCTGGAACAGCACCTGGAAACGCCGCAGCGTCGCCGGGTCCATGGGTTCGGCCGCCAGCGAGGGGTCGACCAGACTGGTGGACAGGTACTCCACGCCCTGCTTGAGCCAGGCCTTGTAGGGGGCGCGCGCCTTGTTGATGGCGTCGATGTCCTCGCTGCCCAGCAGCCGGCCGCGGCCGAAATCCACCGCCAGCATCTCGCCCGGGCCCAGCCGGCCGCGCGCCACCACCGCGTCGTCGGGCACGTCGCAGACGCCGGTTTCCGAGGCCACCACCAGCATCTGGTCGTCGGTGAGCAGCCAGCGCGCCGGCCGCAGGCCGTTGCGGTCGAGCGTGCAGGCGGCGTAGCGGGCATCGCACATCACGATGCCGGCCGGCCCGTCCCAGGGGTCGCTGGAAAGCCCGTGGTATTCGTAGAACGCCGCCAGGTCCGGGTCCTTGTACTCCAGTGAAGACGTGGCTGGCGGCACCAGCAGGCGCATGGCCTGCAGCAGGTCCATGCCGCCCATCAGCAGCAGCTCGAGCATGTTGTCCAGGCTCTGCGAATCCGAGCCTTCCAGCGACACCAGCGGCTGCAGCTCGGCCAGGTCGAAGTGCGGCGTGCGCCAGTGCGCGGCGCGCGCCAGGGCCCAGCAGCGGTTGCCGGCGATGGTGTTGATCTCGCCGTTGTGCGCCAGCACCCGGAACGGCTGGGCCAGCGCCCAGGCCGGCGCGGTATTGGTGGAAAAACGCTGGTGGAAAACCACCGCCGAACTGGCCAGGTCGGCCCGCGCCAGGTCCGGGAACAGGGACGGCAGCGCCGCCGGCAGCACCATGGCCTTGTAGGCCAGGGTCGCCGCCGACAGGCTGGCGACATAAAAACCCGGCCGCCGGGCCAGGAAGAGCCTGCGTTCGAAGCCTGCGGCATCGCCGTCGCCCGGCGCATGCACGAACACCTGGGCCAGCCGCGGCAGCCCGCGCCGGGCCACTTCGCCGCAGGCCGCCTGGTCAACCGGCACCTCGCGCCAGCCGGAAACGGCCAGGCCACGGGCCTGCAGGGCCCCGGCCAGCGCCTCGCGGCAGCGGGCATCGCCGGCATCGTCGTCGGGCAGGAACACCAGGCCGCAGGCATCGCCGGACCGCCAGGCCAGGCCGGCTTCGGCGGCAATCGCGGCCAGGAAGGCTTCGGGCCGGCGCAGCAGCAGGCCGCAGCCGTCGCCGCTGCGACCGTCGGCGGCCACGGCACCGCGGTGGGTCAGCCGGTCCAGCGCCACCAGCGCCGCGTCCACGATCGCCCGCTGCGGGCGGTCGTCGAGCCGCGCCACCAGGCCGAAGCCGCAGCTGTCGTGCTCGAACGCCGGGGAATACAGCCCCGGGGCTGGCGATTTGCTCATGCGCCCCCCGCGGAAACCGATGGATTCGTTCAACCTCACACACTCGTCTAGAGTTTCTGCTCGGCCGCCGTTCCCAGGCCGTGCCGGCCGGGGTAGAGTGGAGCTTCGTCCCGCAGCGGAGTCCCGTTGATGCGCACGATCCTGGTCGCAAGTTCGAAAGGCGGCGCCGGCAAGTCCACGGTCGCCACCAACCTGGCCGCGTATTTCGCGCTCGATGGCAAGGCCACGGCCATCCTCGACGCCGACAAGCAAAAATCCTCGACCCACTGGTGCGAGAAGCGCGCCCACCTCGAATCCGCGGTGCTGCCGCTCGACGGCTGCCGGCGCAACTGGGACAAACACCTGCCCGACGGCATCGCCCGGCTGGTGGTCGATGCGCCCGCCGGCGCCATGGGCGACGACCTCAAGGACTTCCTGGACCGCGCCGACGCCGTCGTGGTGCCGGTGCTGCCTTCGGCGATCGACATCGAGGCCACCGTGCCCTTCCTCGACAGCCTGGTCACCCACCCGCGGGTGAAAAAGGGCAAGCTGCCCGTGGGCCTGGTCGGCAACCGCCTCAAGCCCTGGACCAGCGCCTCCCAGCAGGCCATGGCCCAGCTGCAGGCCTGGCCCTACCCGCTGGTCGCCCAGCTGCGCGACACCCAGGCCTACGTGCTGCTGGCCGGCCTGGGCAAATCCGTATTCGACTACCACTCCGAGCAGGTGCGAAGCCATCAGGAAGACTGGGCTCCGCTGCTGCGCTGGCTCAAGAAAGCCCTCTGACCGACAAGGAACGTCATGCGCGAACTGATCCTGCTGCGCCACGCCCACGCTGAACCGCCCGCCCCGGGCCAGGACGACCTCGACCGGCCGCTGTCCCTCCAGGGCCAGGCCGAAGCCGAGGCCGCCGGCCGCTGGCTCAAGGAACATGGCTACCTGCCCGACCGCGTGCTGGTGTCGCCGGCCCGGCGCACCCGCGAAACCTGCGAGACGGTCATGGCCTCGCTGGGCTACTTCGAGTGCCGGCAGGAAGACCGCATCTACGACGCCACCCCGGGCCGGCTTATCCAAATCGCCGACGAAAACAACGACGTCGCCCGGCTGCTGATGATCGGCCACAACCCCGGCTTCGAGCAGCTGGCCGCCCTGCTGGCATCGGGCCAGTCCGGCGACTTCCGCGGCATGCCCGCCGGCGGCGTGGCCGTGCTGACCCTGCCCGACGAAGCCACGCTCGAACCCGGTATCGCCCGAATCGCCGCCTTCTGGTGGCCCTGAGCCAATGAAACCCGGTCCGGCTGGCGCCGGCCTGGCCCTGGTGGCCGGCCTCTGGCTGCCCGGCTGGTCGCTGGCGATCGGCCCGGAAGATTCCCCGCTTATAGATGCCGCCGCCTCGCGCGCGGGCATCGAGGTGGACCTGCGCCTGGGCGGCCGCGTGCGGGGCGATTTCCAGGCCATGGAAGGGCGCATAGACCGGCTCGAGGACGAGCGCCTGCAGGTGTCGGTGCGTCTGGACGCCCGCAGCCTGGTACTCGACGGCCCGGCCTGGATGGGCCGTTCGATGCGCTCGCCCAAGTTCCTGGACGTCGAGGCCCATCGCTGGATCCACTTCCGCTCCGAACCTTTCGCGCCCGAACTGGTGCGCAAGGGCGGCACCCTGGCCGGCACCGTCGAACTGCGCGGCGTGGCCCGTCCGGTGGCCTTCCAGGTGGCGCCTTCGGCCTGCGAAAACCCCGGCTACGATTGCGACATCCCCGTGGCCGGGCAGGTCAGCCGGCGCGACTTCGGCATGGAGGCCTACCGGGTCTGGCTGCGCGACGAGGTAGGCTTCGACTTCCACGTCCGCCTCCGGCAACCCTGAGACCGCCATGTCCCCCCGCCTGGCCCTGCCGCTGCTCCTGGTCCTGTTCGCCTCCGGCTGCGCCACGCTCAGCCGCAGCGACCTGCGTGCCGCCACCGATATCGTCGAATCCGGCCACGCTGCCGCCCGCGACTGCCGCGACGGCAACGACCCGGCCTGCCGCCCGGTGGCTTCGCCCCTGCTCGCCCTGGGCGGCGAGGCGATTGCCGCGTCCACCGCCGAGGCGCCGCACCACTACGTCACGTTGCTCGACCGCGGCCAGGACGGCCTGATCGCCCGCCTGCACCTTATCCGTGCCGCGCGCGAAAACATCGACCTGCAAAGTTTCATCTACGACGTCGACGACTCCGGCCTGCTGGTGCTCGACGAGCTGCTGGCCGCTGCGCGCCGCGGCGTGAAGGTGCGCCTGCTGCTCGACCAGCTCTACGGCCTGCCCGACCCCGGCCTGCAGGCCGCGCTGGCCGGCGCCCATCCCAATTTCGAGCTGCGCCTGTACAACCCGACCTTCGGCGAAGCCAAGACCCAGCCCCTGCAGTACGCGGCCGGCATCGTCTGCTGCTTCCGCAAGTTCAACCGACGCATGCACACCAAGCTGCTGCTGGTGGACGGCACGGTCGGGGTCACCGGCGGCCGCAACATCCAGGACCGCTATTTCGACTGGGGCGAAAGTTACAACTACCGCGACCGCGACATCCTCGTCGCCGGCCCGATCGCCGCGGCCATGAAGGAAAACTTCGAGGCCTTCTGGACCTTTGAACAAAGCCACCCGGCGCATACGCTCAAGGACGTTGCCGAGCGCCTGATCCGCGAGGGCGGGGTGCCCGCGCACCGACTGCTCGACCCCGCCCGCGAGCGTTCACCGCGGGTGCTGGCCATGGCCGAGGCCGTCACCGACGGCGCCGCCGTGTACGAACGCCTGGCGCCGCTGACCCTGCCCGTGGGCCAGGTCGAATTTTTCGCCGACCTGCCGGAAAAGCACATCGGCGAACAGCCCGCGCACGAGGATGCCTCGCGGGCCATGCGCGACCTGGTCGATTCCTCCCGCGACGAACTGGTCATGCAGACGCCCTACCTGGTGCTGTCGCGGCCGGCGCGCAAGCTGTTCCGGGAAATGCACGCGCGCACCGACGCGCCCGAGGTCATCGTTTCGACCAATTCCCTGGCCGCGACCGACGCCTTCCCCGTTTACGCGATGAGCCACAAGTACAAGCGCCTGTACCTGCGCGAGCTGGGCTTCCAGATCTTCGAGTACAAGCCCTATCCCGAGGACGCACCGATCGATGTCGCGGCCACCGGCGTGCTGGGTCCCCGTGAGGCCGCGCTGCCGATCTTCGGCTCCGGCTCGTCCGGCTCGGCCTCGGGGCCGGTGCCGCTCAAGCGCGCCGGCGTGCGGGTGGGCCTGCACGCCAAGTCCATCGTCGTGGACGACCGCATCGGCGTGGTCGGCAGCCACAACTTCGACCCGCGCTCGGACAAGCTCAACACCGAATCGATGGTGGTCGTTCACGACAGCCAGTTCGCCGGGGCCCTGCGCGCCAGCATCCAGCGCGACATGATCCCGGCCAATGCCTGGACCATCGCCCGCCAGGAAAAGCCGCCGGTGCTGTCGGGCCTGAACTACAGCCTGGGCAAATTGTCGGAAAAGCTGCCGATCTTCGACATCTGGCCCTTCCCCTACGCCAGCAGCTTCGAGCTGCGTGAAGGCTGCAACCCGCTGCCGCCCGAAGACCCGCGCTTCTACACCTGTTACCAGGACGTGGGCGCCTTTCCGGAGGTCGACCTGCCCCTGAAAACCGTCTACACCCGCATCCTGACGGCCTTTGGCGCCGGCCTGGTGCCCATTCTCTGACCCGCCCGCCAGCCTGGCCGGATCCACCCGCCACTGCGTTCGATTGACGCTGCTGGCGGCCCGGCCTAGGCTGCGCGTTCCTGTAAACGTCTGCCGGAATCGCCCGCATGCCCCTTTCGATCAGCTTCGAACTCTCCGACCGCGACCTCGCCCACTTCACGAAGGCCATGGAAACGGCGCGCGCGTCGGCCGGCAACAAGTCCGCCGACGAAATCATCAACGCCGCGGCCGGGCTGCTCAAGGGCGCCAACATCGCCGACCTGCCGGACTTCATCAATGAGCGCCTGGACCGCCTGGACGCCATGATCGCCATGCTGCGCGACGATGGCTGGCACCTGCCCGAAGAAGACAGGCAGCGCGTGCTGTCGGCCTTGGTCTATTTCGCCGACCCGGCCGACGTCATCCCGGACAGCGTGCCGGTGCTGGGTTACTTCGACGACGCCATCGCCATCGAAATGTGCGTCAAGGACCTCAAGCACGAGCTCGACGCCTACGACGAATTCTGCGAGTTCCGCCAGGGCGAGGCCGAGCGCCGCGGCCTGGACCCGGCCAAGGCCGGTCGCGCCGACTGGCTCGAAGCCCGCCGCGACGAACTCGTCGACCGCATGCACCGCCGCCGCAACCGCGAACTGGGCGGTGGCTACGGCGACAGCTCGGGTTACGCGCGCCGCGGCTACACCTCGGCCTACCGCCCGGGCATGCTGCGCGTCCGCTGAGCCTGGCAAGCGCGTGACCGACCCGTTCCGCCAGCGGCCCGGCGTCGATGCTCTCAATGCCCTGTTGCCCGGCACCGCGCCGGGCAACCTGGGCATCGTGCTGACCGAACACGGTCCCGACTTCCTGCGCGCCACCATGCCCGTGGACGCGCGCACCAAACAGCCCTTTGGCCTGCTGCACGGCGGCTCCTCGGTGTTGCTGGCCGAAACCCTGGCCAGCCTGGGCGGTTACCTGTGCCTGGATCCGGACTCGGGCCAGCAGCTGGCGGGCCTGGAAATCAACGCCAACCACATCAAGGCCGTCACCGAAGGCCAAGTCACCGGCACCGCGCGCCCGATCCACCTGGGCCGCGCCACCCAGGTCTGGGAAATCCGCATCGAAGACGACAGGGGCCGCCTGGTCTGCATTTCGCGCATGACCGGCGCCGTCATCGGCCGCTGAACGCAGCGTACCGCTGCGTCGGGTGTCGCCGGGCCCCGCTTGCGGCACAATGCCGGCAATGTCCGTAATCACTGAAGCGACCCGCCCGTCGCGCGACTGGCGCCGGCCGCTGCGCTACCTCTGGCGATTCCCGTTCCTGGTGCTGCACCTGCTGGTGGGGCTGCCAATCACGCTGCTGCTTATCAATCCGATCAGCGCGCGCATCGACGTGCGCGGCGAACGCCTCGACCACCTGGCCGTGCGCCTTTGGTCGGGCACGCTGATGCGGATCTTCGGCTTCCGCCTGCGCCGCTACGGCACGCCGCTGCCGGGCGCGGTGATGTTCGTGGCCAACCATGTCAGCTGGATCGACATCGAACTGATGCACAGCCAGCGCATGATGGGCTTCGTGGCCAAGGCCGAAATCGCCCGCTGGCCGCTGGTGGGCTGGCTGGCCAGCCGCGGCGGCACCATCTACCACCACCGCGGCAGCAACGATTCGCTGCACGGGGTGATGCACCAGATGGTGCAGCGGCTGGAACAGGGCCTGTCGGTGGGCGTGTTCCCGGAAGGCCGCACCACCCGCGGCGACGCCATCGCCACCTTCCACGCGCGCATCTTCCAGCCGGCGGTGCTGGCCGGCGTGCCGGCGCAGCCGGTGGCGCTCAAGTACGGCCTGCGCGGCAACGCCCAGACCATCATCGCCTTCGGTGAGCGCGAGAACTTCTTCCAGAACTTCGTGCGCCTGCTCGGCGAACCCGCCCGGGTGGCGGAAGTGCACTTCCTGGAACCCGTGGCCGCCAGCGAAGACGGCCGGCGGCGCATGGCCGACACCTGCCGCGCGCGCATCATCGCGGCCATGGCGGGCTGAAGGCATGACCCGGTCGGTCGGCTACCGCCCGCCGCGCTGGCTGCGCAACCCGCACCTGCAGTCGCTGCTGGGCTCGACCACGCTGCGCCGCGCCGCCGGCGAACGCGCCCTGCGCCGGCTGGGCGCAGTCACCACCGAACACCTGGTGGAAGTCGAAGACGGCGTGCGCCTGCAGGGTTTCCACAGCGCCCTGCCGGGCCGCGACCCGCGTGGCCTGGTGCTGCTGCTGCACGGCTGGGAAGGCAGCGCCGACTCGAGCTACATGCGCCATACCGCCGCCACCATGCTGGCGCGCGGCTTCGACGTGTTCCGGCTCAACTTCCGCGACCATGGCGACACCCATCATCTGAACCCCGACCTGTTCCACTCCTGCCGCCTGGCCGAAGTGGTGCAGGCGGCGGGCGAAGTCTCCCGGCGCTTCCCGGCCCGGCCGCTGCTGGCGGCGGGTTATTCCCTGGGCGGCAACTTCGCGCTGCGCCTGGCGCTGGCGGCCCCGGGCGCCGGCGTGCCGCTGGTGCACGCCGCGGCCGTGTGCCCGGCCATCGACCCGGCGGCGGTGCTGCGCACGCTCGAAGGCGGGCCGCGGTTCTACCACTGGTACTTCATGAAGAAATGGCGCCGGTCGCTGCAGCGCAAGCGCCAGCTGTTTCCCGAGCTGCACGACTTCGGCGACGACGTGCTGGCCATGGACATGCGCGCGCTGACCGGCTGGATGGTCAAGCGCCACACCACCCTGGCCGGCATCGATGACTACTTCGAAGGCTATTCGGTGTCCGGCGGCCGCCTGGCTGCCCTGCAGGTGCCGGTGAGCGTGCTGGCCGCGGCCGACGACCCGGTGATCCCCGTCGACGGTTTCCCGGGCCTGCAGCTGCCGGCCCATTCGCGCCTGGAAATCGCCGATTTCGGCGGCCACTGCGGCTTCCTCGAGGGCCTGCACCTGGGCGGCTACGGCGAACGCTGGGTCGCCGACCGGCTGGAAGAAGCGGCCCGGGAGGCCGGGGCGGCTACAATGGTCGTTTCCGCGCCTGCCTGAAGACTCCCTCATGATCGTCGACATCATCGAAGCCATGCGCCGTGGCGACATCGCCGCCGCGCTGGCCGCCGCCCGCGACACCCTCGCCGCCGAGCCCGACAACGCCTCCGCCCACCACCTGCTGGGCGTGTGCCTGCAGCAGAAGGGCGACCTGGCCGGTGCCCGCCAGGGCTTCGAGCGCGCGCTTGAACTGGCCCCCGACGTCGCGGCCCACCATTTCAGCCTGGCCACCCTGAAGCTGGCCGAAGGCGACGCCGCCGGCGCCATCCGTGGCCTGCAGGACGCCCTGGTGCTGGACCCGAACCAGCTGGGCGCCTACGTGCTGCTGGCCCACCTGGCCCTGGGCCGCGGCGACCGGGCCGAGGCCGAGCGCAACCTGCGCCTGGCCCAGCGCGTGAACGCCGAGCACCCGCAGGTGCGCGTCATCGAAGGTTACGTGGCCCAGGCCCAGGGCGACGGCGACAAGGCGCTGAAGTGTTTCACCGCCGCCGCCGAAGCCGACCCCAACCTCGCCGCCGCCCAGCTGGCCCTGGGCCAGGCCTACCTGTCGCGTGGCATGTGGCCCTTCGCCGAACAGGCGCTGGTCAACGCCCTGCGCCTGGACAATTCGCGCGCCCCGACCACCCTGCGCGCGCTGGTCGAAGCCCGCCGCCGCCAGGGCAAGGCCGAAGAAACCCTGGCCACCCTGGACGAGCTGATCGCCATCGCGCCGGCCGACCCGATGGCCCGCGTGCTGCGTTCCGAACTGCTTATCGACTACGGCCGCGACGCCGACGCCGTGGCCGACCTGTGCGCCGTGCTCGACGCCCACCCGACCCAGGCGCCGGTGCTGGCCCAGGCCGTGGCGCTGCTGGTGCGCGGCGGCCGCCCGGACGAAGCCAAGGTCCGCGCCGAAGCCGCGCTGGAGAAGGCCCCCGACCAGGACGAACTGTGGAAGGTGCGCCTGAACGTGGCCGGCATGCTGGGCGAAGAAGCCAAGCCCGTGCTCGACCGCTGGTTCAAGGCCATGCCGCAGTCGGCGGCCTGCCTGGAAATGCTCAGTGCCTACCACGACGCCCAGGGCCAGCCCGAACAGGCCGGCCAGTACGCCGACCAGGCGCTGGCGATCAATCCCGAGCTCTACACCGCCAACCTGCACAAGCTGCGCGCCGAATTCCGCGACGACCCGGCCCTGTCTCTGGCCCGCGCCGAACGCCTGCTGGCGCAGGCCAAGGACGGCCCGGCCCGGCGCACCCTGCTCAGCTGGCGCGGCCTGTCGCTCGACGCCCTGGGTCGCCACGCCGAAGCCGCCGAGGTCTGGCGCGAGATGGTGCGCCTGCCGGTGCCTGGCCAGGTCCTGCCGCCGCCGGCGGTGCCGGCCGGTGAAGCGCCCGCCGGCAAGATCGACGGCATGCTGCTGTGGTCGCCGCCGGGCGTGCGCGCCGAGTTCGTGCTGCGCCAGGCCAAGTCCCAGCTGGGCCCGAAGCTGCGCCTGGACCGCATCGGCAGCGAAGCCGACGGCGACGGCTACGGCGTTCGCCGTCGCGCCCCGGGCCACCCGGAAGCCGGCACCGCGTCGCGCTGGGAAGCCTCGCTGCGTGCCGCCGGCCTGGACCCGGCCGAATCACGCGACTGGCTGCCGCACGTGGACGCCTACACCTTCGCCACCCTGGGCGGCGCCAAGGTGCTGGTGCTGCTGACCGACCCGCGCGACGCGCTGCTGAACTGGATGCTGCACGGCAGCCTGCAGAACTATCACTTCCTGCCGGAAATCAGCCGTTCGGCGCAGTGGCTGGCGGATGTGCTGGAGGCCGTGGCCGACGAAGCCGAAGTCTCGGGCCGCATCGACCTGGTGCGCCTGGACGCCGACGCCGGCGAAGCCGCGCAGCGCATCGAACAGGCCCTGGGCCTGGAAAGCCCGCTGCCGGGCGTGTTCGGCCCCGGCCAGCGCCTGCCGGCCGGCCATTGGCGCCACTACCGCGAAAGCCTGGCCGAAGAGTTCGCCCTGCTCGCGCCGGTGGCCGCACGCCTGGGCTACCCGGCCGAATAAACCGCGGCCAGGGCCGCGGCGGGTGCTCAGCCGCCCGCCGGCAGGCCCAGCAGCAGCGCCGCGCCCAGGCCGATGCGGTACCAGGCGAAGGGCGTGAAGCGGTGGTTGGCGATGTAGGCCAGCAGCCAGCGCACCGCGGCGAAGCCGGTGATCGTCGCGGCCACGAAGGCCACGGCCAGACTGGCCCAGTCCTCGTCGCCGGCCTCGCCTTCAAGCACGGTTTCCATCAGCGCGTAGCCGCTGGCGGCGAACATGGTGGGAATGCCCACCAGGAACACGAACTCCGCTGCGGCTGGCTTGCGGTTCAGGCCCAGCAGCATGGCCATGAAGATCGCCGCCGCCGAGCGCGAGGTGCCGGGAAATACGCCGGCCAGCACCTGGGCCAGGCCCACCGCCACCACGATCGCCCAGGTCACCTGGCTGCTGGGCGGGCCGCGTTCGCCCAGGCGTTCGGCCACCAGCATCCAGACGCCGCCGATCACCAGCGCCCAGGCCACGGGCGTCACCGTTTCCGGCAGCTCCCAGCCCAGCAGCCGCACCGGCAGGCCGACCGCGGCCGTCACCGCGAAGGCGCCGAGGATCTTGAGCAGGTAATCGCGCTCTTCCGGCTGCCGCCAGCCGGTGGCCAGTGCCAGCAGGCGTTCGCGATAGACCAGCGTGATCGCCAGGATCGCGCCGGCCTGGATGCTGATGTTGAACAGGTCCGAACGCGCGCCCAGCCAGTGCTGGGCAATGAGCAGGTGGCCGGTGCTGGAGATCGGCAGGAATTCGGTCAGGCCCTCGATGATGCCAAGCAGCAGGGCGGTCAGCAGGTCGGTCACGGCGGTCCGGGTGGTCTTGGAAGCGCCCAAGCATAACCGCCCCGGTGGGAGGGACTTCAGTCCCGGTGCTTTTCGGGACTGAAGTCCCTCCCACAGGGAAATGCTACTTTCCAGAGCACCATGATGGTGCAAGTAGGAAACCCTGGCGGACCCGGTGGCGTTACCAATCAAGAACTTGGCGGGGAAATGCACTTGGCACGCCCCTTGCACCTACCCCAGCAGACCCAAACCCGCCAGGAAACCTTCCATGCCCTACAGCCACATCGAAAAGCTCATCAAGGACCACGACATCGAGTTCGTGGACCTGCGTTTCACCGACGTGCGCGGCGTGCAGCACCACGTCACCTATCCGGTTTCGATCGTCGAGCCGGCGCTGTTCGAAGACGGCAAGATGTTCGACGGCAGCTCGATCTCTGGCTGGAAGGGCATCAACGAGTCCGACATGGTGCTGCTGCCGGATCCGGAAACCGCGCTGGTCGACCCCTTCACCGCCGACCCGACCATCATCCTGGTCTGCGACGTGCTCGACCCGGCCACCATGCAGGGTTATTCGCGCTGCCCGCGCGGCGTCGCCCGTCGCGCCGAGGCCTACCTCAAGGCCAGCGGCGTCGCCGACCAGGCCTTCTTCGGTCCCGAGCCCGAGTTCTTCATCTTCGATTCGGTGCGCTGGGCCAATGAAATGGGCAACACCTTCTTCGAGATCGAATCCGAGGAAGCGCACTGGAACAGCAAGAAGAAGTACGAAGGCGGCAACACCGGCTACCGCCCGGGCCTGAAGGGCGGCTACTTCCCGGTCGCGCCGACCGACACGCTGCACGACATCCGCGCCGAGATGTGCAAGGTGCTCACCGAAGCCGGCATCGAAGTCGAAGTGCACCACCACGAAGTGGCGAACGCGGGCCAGTGCGAGATCGGCACCAAGTTCAATTCGCTGGTGAAGAAGGCCGACGAACTGTTGACGATGAAGTACATCATCAAGAACGTCGCCCACCGCAACGGCAAGACCGCCACCTTCATGCCCAAGCCGCTGGTCGGCGACAACGGCAGCGGCATGCACGTGCACCAGAGCCTGGCCAAGGGCGGCACCAACCTGTTCACCGGCGACGGTTACGGCGGCCTGAGCCAGATGGCGCTGTGGTACATCGGCGGCGTGTTCAAGCACGCGCGCGCCATCAACGCCTTCACCAACTCGGGCACCAACAGCTACAAGCGCCTGGTGCCGGGCTTCGAAGCGCCGGTGATGCTGGCTTACTCCGCGCGCAACCGCTCGGCTTCGTGCCGCATCCCGTACGTGTCGAACCCGAAGGCGCGCCGCATCGAAATGCGCTTTCCGGATCCGATCCAGTCGGGCTACCTCACCTTCACCGCGCTGATGATGGCCGGCCTGGACGGCATCAAGAACAAGATCGACCCGGGCGCGCCCAGCGACAAGGACCTGTACGACCTGCCGCCGGAAGAAGAGAAGAACATCCCGACCGTCTGCCACAGCCTCGACCAGGCGCTGGAAGCCCTGGACAAGGACCGCGAGTTCCTCAAGGCCGGCGGCGTGATGACCGACGACTTCATCGACGGCTACATCGCCCTGAAGATGCAGGAAGTGACCAAGTTCCGCGCGGCCACGCACCCGCTGGAATACCAGATGTACTACGGCGTCTGATCCGTCACTGGATCAGCGTTTGATGTTCGCGGCCCGGGTAAAACCGGGCCGCACTTCGTTCGGGACCCACGATGAATATCGAGATTGATGACCTGGAGCGGCAGCCGGTCCGCGAGCTCCTGGCTGGCCATCGCGCGCAAATGCTTACGATGTCGCCGGCCTGCAGCGTGCACGCGCTGGATCTGGACCGCCTGCGCCAGCCTGGGATTCACGTCTGGACGGCCTGGGAAGGCGAGTTACTGCTGGGCTGCGGCGCGCTCAAGGAGTTGACGCCGCTGCACGGCGAAATAAAGTCCATGCGCACGGCCGACGCCCACCGAGGCAAAGGAATAGGCCGCACGATGCTGTCCCACCTGCTGGCCGTGGCGCGCGAACGCGGCTACGAACGGGTCAGCCTGGAAACAGGGGCGACGCCGGCCTTCCTGCCGGCCCTGCGCTTGTACGAGTCAGCAGGCTTCCAGCGCTGCGGACCATTCGCCGACTACCGCGAAGATCCGCACAGCGTGTACATGACCCGGTTGCTTGATTGATGCATGCTTTGCCCCGAAGCCTTTGACGGAGCGACCCAGTGAACCAATGGTTCAAGCGCCTCTTTTTTACCGTGCTGTTTCTTCTCGTGGGGTACGTACTCACGGTCCAGGTGCTGCGCTGGATCGCCTTCGGTGATGAAGAAAGCGAAGCGCTGGCGGTGATGGAAGTCGCGCCGGTCGCGCCGGCGGGCGAAAGCGGCTTCAAGTACCTGGCCTACACGGACCTGGTGGTGCCCGAAGACGAACTGGACGCGGCGCTGGCGGCGGACCTCGACGCTTTCATCGCCTGGCATGCCACCGCCGGCGAACGTTTCGCGACGACCGGCGACGTTGTCGTGCAGCCACCCCAGCTTCCCAGCGCGTCCCGCTACCCGCCCCGCGCCGCGGTGGCGCCACCCGACGTGGACTGCGGTTTCCGCGATGAAGACTGCCTCGCCAAACTGCGCGGCCAGGAAGACATCGTCCGCACCTGGCTGGACGCCGAGGCCGAACGACTGGCCCTGGCCGAAAAAGCGCTGGCCGCCGGACACTTCCTCAATCCCTATCCACATGACGTGGCCAGCCCGCTGGCGAACTTCCGCCTGCTGCGCCTGCCGCTCAATGACATCGCCCTGCAGGCGCTGGAGGGCGACGTCGCCGGCGCGCTGCCACGAGCCTGCGCGCTGCTCGCCAATAGCCGCAGGCACCTGCGCAATGACGGCATGCTGATCGAGAAGATCGTGACGGCATCGCTGGCCGAAGGCGCCGGCGCACTGCTGGCCGACTTGCGGGCCCTGGATCCCACCCTGCCCCTGCCCGGCGAATGCAACGCCGCGCTGGAGCCGGTGACCGTGGATGACTACCAGGTCTGCGGCGCCCTGCGCACCGAATACGCAATGCTGGCCGAGCTCTCCCGCCAGACCAACGCCGCCATGGACGGCTGGCGCCTGCCCGCGCGCTGGGTGCTCTACAGCGACAAGCTGCAGCGCGCCTGGAGCGCCAACCACTTCGCGCCGATGTGTACCGCCGAAGGCCAGGCC
This sequence comes from uncultured Arenimonas sp., assembly GCF_963976025.1. NCBI lineage: Bacteria > Pseudomonadati > Pseudomonadota > Gammaproteobacteria > Lysobacterales > Lysobacteraceae > Arenimonas > uncultured Arenimonas sp. The sequence goes on along the minus strand of NZ_CAXBJS010000001.1, from coordinate 20,036 downwards.
GCGATCGCACGCGGCGAGATTCCGCAGTTGGAGGTGCAGGACTACGACCGCACCTCGATCAACTTCTGGGCGGCGCCCATCAGCCACATCCTTGCTTCCATCGCGTCACCGGCCTACGGCAACTACCAGCAGCGGCTGCTGGACCATGCCGAAGCACTGCGGGGACATCTGGCGGCGATCATTGCCACCCAGGCCGGGCCGGAGCCGCAGCCCGAATCCTGAGCGAGGGGCTCAGGGCGCGTGCGTGACGCCCAGGTAGGCCAGGAACATTCGCGCCAGTTCTCCGGTGAAACGCTCCAGCCCCACCGCCGGCGGCACGCGGCCGAGCATGATCGCCGTCTGCAGCGTCTGCAGGGTGGTGAACAAGCCCAGTGAAAGCGCCCCGCGTGGATCCGGATGCGTGATTTCATCGGTGCGCTCCGACAGCCAGGCATGCATGGCGCCCATCACTTCGGCGGCGCGCGCTTCCTGCGGAACCGGGTCGGTCGATTGCCAGTGGCCCACCACCAGGGCGCGGATCAGCCGTTGCCGCGCCACCTGGCTTTCGGCGAATACGCCAAGCAGGGCATGCACGCGTTCGGACAGGCCGGCGTCGCGCCAGCGTTCCTGCCCCAGGAATTCATGCAGGCGGGCGAGCTGCTGCTGGTGGACACGGTCAAGCACCAGCGGCAGCAGCGAAGACTTGCCCTGGAACCGTTTGTAGATCGCACCGATGGAAACGTGGGCGCGTTCGGCCACCTGTTCCATGGTCATCAGGTCCGGGTCGCCTTCGGCCAGCAGCGCCTCGGTGGCGGCCAGGATGCGTTCCTGGGTGGCCACGCTGCGGGGCTGCCGGGGTGGATTCACGCGGGCGCGGGTGTGGGCCAATCGGCTGTCCGGGACGGGGCAGCAAAAGTATAGGGCGGTTCTCTTTTGCTTCCGGCAACCTGCCGCCGTTCCCCTGAAAAGGCCGTCGCCATGATTCGCCAACTCCTGATCGTCGCCTGCGTCTTCATTGCCGCCTTCGTGACCCTGCCGATGCTGGGCCTGCCGCTGGCCGGTCCCGTGGCCGTCGTCCTGGCCGCGGTGACGGCAGTGGTCTGCCTGCACCGGCAGGGCGAAGGCTGGGCCGCGCTGGGCCTGGCCCGCCCCGCGCGCCCGGTGCGCACGCTGGCCGCCGGCCTCGGAATCGCCGTCGTGGGCTACCTGGCCGCGATCGCCGCCACGGTGGTGGCGACCCAGGTGTTGGGCTGGCCGCCGATGGTGTCCGGCAAGGTCGGGGCCGTGCAGGGCAACCTGCCGGCGCTGCTGGGCATGCTGGCCATTGCCTGGACCACCGCGGCGATCGGCGAGGAGCTGCTGTTCCGCGGCTTCCTGCAGGGGCGGCTGCAGCGACTTTTCGGTGCCGGGCGCGGCGCCGGCCTGCTCGCCGCGCTGGTGCAGGCGGGCCTGTTCGGCCTGGCCCACGTCTACCAGGGCCCCACCGGCATCCTGGTCACGGGCAGCCTCGGCCTGGTGTTCGGCCTGTTCTACCTGCGGTCCAGGAACCTGTGGACGCTGGTTCTGGCACACGGCCTGATCGACACCCTGAGCCTGGTGGCGCTGTACGCGGGCAAGCTGCCCACCCAATAAGCGGTAAATCCACTGTGCATACTGTGCATATCAAAGCAGCACAGTTAGCCTCCGCGCATGGAACTCTTCCTGTCGGCCAGTGACCCCCGGCCGATGTACCAGCAGATCGCCGACCAGATCACCGCCAAGGTGATGGCCGGCGACTGGGCGCCCGGTCAGTCCCTGCCGTCCATCCGTGAACTGGCGGCGGCCAGCCACGTCAGCGTCATCACCGTGCGCCGCGCCTACGAAGAGCTCGAGCGCGCCGGCGTCATCGCCACCCGCCAGGGCAAGGGTTCGGTGGTCGCCGAGCGTTCCGACCTGCCCACCGTGCTGATGCACGACGAGCTGCAGCGCCAGCTCGAGGCCCTGCTGGCGATCGCCACGCGCCTGGGCCTTTCCCGCGCCGACCTGCACCGCTTCCTCGACGCTGCCGCAGACGCGGCCGAGGCCGGCCCCGACACCCCGAAAGGACACACGCCATGACCCCGGCCTTCTCCCTGACCGGCATCGCCAAGCGCTACCCGCACTTCGCGTTGCGCGACATCACGCTGCAGCTACCCGAAGGCCAGGTCATGGGCCTGGTGGGCGCGAACGGCGCCGGCAAGACCACGCTGCTGCGGCTGCTGACCGGCCTGGCCGCGCCCGACGAAGGCCAGGTCACGGTGCTGGGCCACCGCCTGCCCGGGGCGCAGGTCGCCGCCAAGCGCGACATCGGCTTCGCCTCCGAAGACATGCGCCTGTACCGCGGCCAGAGCCTGCGCTGGCACATGGACCTGGTGAAGAACATCTACCCCGGTTGGGACGAAAGCTACGCCGGCGAGCTGGTGAAGCGCTTCGACGTGCGGCCCGAACAGGCCGTGGGCGGCTTCTCGCACGGCCAGCGGGTCAAGGCCCTGCTGCTGCTGTGCCTGGCCCGCCGCCCGCGCCTGCTGCTGCTCGACGAACCCACCACCGGCCTGGATCCCGTGGCGCGCATCGAAGTGCTTGAAGCCCTGGCCGACGTGCTGCGCGACGAACAGCGCAGCGTGCTGTTCTCATCGCACAACACCCACGACATCGAACAGCTGGCCGACACCATCACCTTCCTGCACCAGGGCCGCCTGGTCGCGTCGGCCGACAAGGACAGCTTCCTGGAAAGCTGGCGCCGTATCGTCTGCCAGGGCGCGCTGCCCGCGGACATCGGCGACTGGCCTGAAATCGCCAGCGCCCGCGCCAACGGCAGCCTGGTCGAGATCAAGGCACGTGCCTGGAACGACACGCTGCCGGCGCGACTGGCCGCGACGGGTCTGCAGGTACAGCGCACCGACCCGATGAACCTGGAAGACATCTTCATCACCGCCGTTCGTTCGGGAGACGTGGCATGACGCTCAACACCCCCGTGATCCGCCTGCTGGTGGCCAAGGACTGGCAGTTGTTCCAGAAGCAGCTGGCCCTGTACGTGCTGGCCGGCATCGTCGCCCTGTGTTTCCTGGGGCTGGCCAAGCCGTGGGCGTTCTACATCGGCTCGCTGATGTTGATCATCGTCACGGTGTCGATTGCCTGCTTCTCGATCTCGACGTCCCTGATGGTCGAGCGCAAGGAAAAAACCCTCGCCTTCGTGATGAGCCTGCCGGTGTCACCGCTGGATTTCACGGTGGCGAAGATCGCCGGCAACGTGCTCACCTTCGCCGTGCCCTTCGCCATCATTGCCGGCGGCACGCTGGCGGTGGTGCTGTTCACGCCGCTGCCCGATGGGCTGTTCGTCTATTCGCTGCTCATCTACGCCTACATCCTGTTCGCCTTCAGCGTGTCCCTGGCGGTGGCGATGTCGGTGGAGTCGGAAGGCTGGGCCACGTTCGCGATGATCGGTTCGATGGTGCTGATCAATCCCTTCATCATGGGTATGTCGCAGATTCCCGCCATCAACGACCGCGTCAGCAAGGACGCCATCGTCTGGACGCCCGAAGCCCTGGGCATTCTGGCGGGCCTGGTGCTGGCGAGTCTCGCGGTGATCGCGGTCACCACCTGGGTGCACGCGCGCAAGCCGGCGTTCTACTGACGCCATGGACGCCAGCGCGACGCAGGACCGGCTGCACTACATGGACCACCTGCGCGCGCTGGCGATGCTGGCCGGCGTGTTCTTCCATGCGGCCCTGGCCTACAGCCCGCTGATGCATGACTTCTGGCCGCTGGCCGACCGGCAATCGTCGGCGTGGGTGGATGTCGCGGCGTGGGGACTGCACCTGGTGCGCATGCCGCTTTTTTTCCTGGTGGCGGGATTTTTCGCAGCCTGGATCCTGGGCCGGCGCGGCGGCATGGCGCTGGCCCGCCAGCGCGTGCGGCGCATCCTGCTGCCTTTCCTGGTTGCCTGGCCGTTGGTGTGGTGGTCCTTGTCGGCGAGCACCGACTGGGCGCTGGCGAACGTGCAGCATCCCTCGCCCCTGCTGGAAATGGTGCGCGCCTGGATGCTGCTGCCGGATCGGCCGCGAATGCCGCCGGGCACGGCGCATCTGTGGTTCCTCTACTACCTGCTGCTGTTCGCGGTCCTGCATTGGGTCGCGCGCACGCTGGAACTGGGTCGCCTGGGCCGGTGGCTGCTGGACCGGCATCCGGCCTGGGTGCTGCTGGGGCTGCCACTGTTGCTGGCCCCGGCGCTGGCCACGGTCAGCGCGCCGCACCCGGCGCCGGAAGGCCTGCTGCCACAATTCTGGGCGCTGGTTTTTTATGGGGCGTTCTTCGCACTGGGCACGCAGGTCCACGCACGGCCGGACTGGCTGCAACGCGCCCGACCGTTCGCACCCTGGCTGTTCGCCGGCTGCGTGCTGCTGTACCTGGTGTTCCTGTGGCGACTGCGGGTTGAACTTCCGGGTTCCGAAACGCCAACCGCCTCCTGGCCGGTCGCCGCGCTCGAAGCGCTGCTAAGCGTCTGGCTGACCGTGTCTTGCCTGCTGGCGGGCCAGCGCCTGCTGAACCGGCCGAACCCGGTGATGCGCTACCTCGCCCAAAGCGCGTACTGGACCTACCTGCTGCACCTGCCGCTGCTGTTCGCCATCCAGTACCTGCTGATGGACCTTGAACTGCACTGGCCGCTGAAGTTCGCGCTGGCCAGCGCCGGCACGCTGGCGCTGTGCCTGCTCAGCTACCAGCTGCTGGTGCGGCACACGCCGCTGCGGCGTTTCGTCGGCTAGGGGCAGCGCGGTCGCCGCCGGCTCCACTATGCTTGCGGGCATGTCGCCCGCCGCGCCCCCGTCCCTGGACCAACTGGCCACGCCGCTCGCCTGGCTGGACGCCGAAGGCAAGCTCGCCGGCTGCACGCCCGCCTTCGCCAGCTGGCTGGGCGTCAGCGCGCGCCGACTGCACGGTCTGTCCCTGGCCGAACTCGACGCCGAAGGCGACCGCCTGGCCGAACTGCTGCCGCGCCTGCCCGACACCGGCGGCGCCCTGCGCGTGCGCCGCGCCCGCCTGGCCAGCCCGGGTGGCAGCGAACGGTTTGCCGACCTGTGGCTGGCGCGCGGCGAAGACGGCGGCCTGTGGCTCGAAGCCCATCCGGCCGACGAATTCCCCGGCGAAGACCCCGCCACCGCCCTGCCGGCGGCGCTGTCGGCCGCGCTCAAGGGCCTGGCCCACGAAATCCGCAACCCGCTGGCCGGCATGAAGGGCGCCGCGCAGTTGCTGGCGCGCCGCGTCGAAGGCGAAGAGTCCACCGAACTCGTGCAGCTGATCAGCGCCGAAGTCGATCGCCTCGCGGCGCTGGTGGACCGCCTGATGAATCCGGCGCCGCCGCGCGACTTCGAACCCACCAACATCCACGCCGTGCTTGAACGCGTGCGCCAGCTGGCCGAAGTCGAAGCCGGCTGGGCCGTGAAACTGGTGCGCGACTTTGATCCGTCACTGCCGGAATTCGCCGGCGACGCCGACCGCCTGGTGCAGGCGCTGTGGAACCTGGTGCGCAATGCGCTTGAATCGGGCGCGTCCAACGTCTGGCTGCGCACCCGCGCCGAACACCACGTGCTGATCGGCGACACCAGCCACCGCCTGGCCCTGCGCGTGGAAATCGCCGACGACGGCCGCGGAGTTCCCGACGACCTGGCCGAACGCATCTTCCTGCCCCTGGTCAGCGGCCGCGCCGAAGGCACCGGCCTGGGCCTGCCGCTGGCCCAGCAGGTTGCACGCGAACACGGGGGATCGCTGGGCTACCGCTCGCGGCCGGGGCATACGGTGTTCACCTTGCTGCTGCCGGCGCCGTCGCCCGAAGCAGTCGCCCCGGACTAGCCGGGCACATGCTTTCGCTTTCAGCGGTTTGTGCTTCCGCCGGGCTTGATCTTTGGATCCAACACCACCCGTCCATGGGGCCCGTCGACGGCGACCGAGTATTCGTAAACCTTCTGGTCGGCTTCCAGATCCACCCAGGTCACCGAGCGCCGGTCGGCCGAGACGGTCGGCGGCAGGAAGTTCGCAGGCCAGCGTGCCTGGTCGAATACGGGCTGGGGCGGCGGCTGGGAGGCGGGGGCGGCGGCCAGGGCGACGGCCTGCCATGGATCGCCCGGAAACCGGCAGCCGGCGCCGTAGGCGGAGTCCTCCAGCGACACCGTGATCCTGACGTCGCCGTGCGGGGTGTTGGACAGGTCGATGTCGCCGTTGGTTTGCGCCACGATCCCGGACACTTCGCCACCGGCAGGCGTCCTGAAGGACTCGCCCAGGTAGGAAAAGCCCAGGACGCCGTCCTTGAGGTTGACGCCGACGTTGACACTGCCGACCTCATTCGGATTGCTGCTCGTCATCTTCTTGCTCCTTCAGGCGCTGCCGCGGGATCTCAGCGGTTGGTGCTTCCGCCGGGCTTGATCTTGGGGTCGATGACGATGCGGCCGTTCGGGCCATCGAGCGCCAGGGAGTACTCGTAGACGTTCTGGTCGGACTCCGTGTCGATCCACGTAACCGAACGCTGGTCGGCTGCCACCACGGGCGCCCCGAAGTTGGCGGGCCAGTTCGCCTGGCCGAACACCGGCGTACTGGGCGGGCCACCCACGGGATTCGCCGCCAGCGCCACGGCCTGCCACGCGTCGGCGGGGATCCGGTAGCCACCGTTGAACACGCTGTCGTCGATCAGCACCGTCAATTGCACGTCGCCGGGCGGAAACCCCGTGAGGTCGATATCACCGCCATCGGTGCGGATAACCAGCGGCGGCACTTCGGCCGCCAGCATCGTCTGGCCGCTGGGTGGGTTGTAGCCGGCGGCGGCGGCGGAGAACCACATCACGTTGTCGCGCAGGGAGAGCGTCACGCTGGCCCCGCCCACGACGTGCGCAGGCAATGCCGCGGCTTCGATTGGCGTAAGGATGAGCCCGGGCAGGCCCATGGCGGCTCTCCCCGCGTTCGCGGAGTCCATCTCCGACTTGCCTTGGTCAGTCATTGGTTCGTCCTTGGGATGGATCGTTGAGGTCGGTCGTGCCGGTTTCTATTAGCAACGCAGGAAACCGGTCGAGTACGGCCATGAAATCCGGATGCCGGTAGCCTGCGGCATGCAGCGGCGCGAAAAGCGCCGCACCTTCTTCAAGGCGCCCAGTCCGGGCATAGGCCTCCGCCAGCAGCCCCGCTTCCTCAGGGGCCAGTCGTCCCCGAGCGGGCTCGAGCAGCGCGACCACGTCCTGCCAGCCCGGCCCGCCGGTGCCGGCGAGCCGGACCTGGCCCGCCAGCGCTTCGGCAAGACGACGCCGGGCGACCGGGTACAGGCTGTTGCCCGCGGCCTGGTCGTCGCGGTAGCGGTTCGCTACGTCCGCGTATATCGACCGCGCCTCGGAGGCACGACCCTCCCGCGCATGAAGTGCCGCCAGCACGAGGCGCGGTTGGGTGCTGGTCAGGCTGCGCGAGCGCTCAAGTCCGCCCTTGCCGGCGACGAAATCCTCGGCGATCCCCATCGCCCGCTGCAGCGAGGCCCGGGCCAGGTCGTGCTGGCCCAGGTGAAGGTAGGCTTCGCCTGCGACGGCATGCGCCAGCGAGGCGCGGTCCACCCATTCGATGTTCTCCCGGTCGCCGGCGAGCAGTGCGTCGGCGAGCGCCGTGGCCAGCGTGGCGTCGTTGCGGGCCTGGTCCGGCAGGCCCAGGCCGAGGTGGATCTGCGCCAGCCGGGATCGGGCATCCACCAGCAGCTGGCGCACGTTGGCATCGGCCGGATGCCCGGCCAGCCAGTGCTCGTAGAGCGCGATTTCCTCTCCCCGCAAGCCGGCGGCCGGCGCCAGCTTGCCCTGGCGCAACAGCGCGTCGGCCAGCCAGGCCAGCGAGGTACCGGTGTTTATCATCCGGTCGGCATCGTCCGGCCCTGTGTCTGAAAGGGCCCGGGAGACCTCGAGCGCCTCCCTGAAATGCCGCTCGGCCGCCACGGCATCGCCACGGTCCATGGCCAGGGTGCCAAGGTTGCTCAGGCCGTAATTGAGCTCCATCTGCCAGTCGGCATTGTCCGGATCGAGCTCGACCAGCTGGCGCGCATAGTCGTGGTACTGCGTGAAGTGCAGTCTGGCGACATCAGCCTCGCCGCGCTGCCAGGCCACCTGGCCGACCCAGAACACCGACTGCGCATGGTCGTAGATGCGCTGCGGGTCACCTGGTTCGCGCGCGAGCAGCTCACCGGTGGTTGCCGCGGCCTGCCGGTACTGCGAAAGCGCGGCATCAAGATTGCCGCGGGTGCTTTCTATCTCGCCCAGGAGCAGTTGGACCCGCGCGCGACGCCCCAGGGCGTCGGCATCGAGCTGGGAAAGATCCTGGCGGGCGTAGGTGGCCGAAAGTCGTTCGCCGACCGCCTCCAGCACGTCCAGCCGGCCCACGGCATCCAGGCGCTGGCGAAGGTCGGTGAGCATGAACTCGACCAGGCCTTGCGCCTCGTCGCGCTGGAACTGCGCCTCGGCCTGCGCGAGACGGGCGGCGTTGCGCTGGCGCAGCGCGTCCCAGGTCAGGGCCGACAGCACCACCACCAGCGCGGCGAGGGCCGTCGAAAGCACGGCAAGCCGCGTGTGCCTGCGCTTCTGCTCGCGCCGGACCAGCTCGTCCAGGCGCGCGCCGGAAAGGCCCGCGACCAGCTTCAGGAATGCGAACCTCCGGCCGTCGCCCTGGCGGCGCGCATCGGCTGCGATCGGCTCGGCGGGCTGGGACGTGCGCTCGCCGCGCGCGTTGAAACGCACGCGCAGCGACGCGGGGAAACACTCAGTGGCCGGGTCCCCCGAGAGCGGCTCACCGTCGACGATGATCGCGCGCACGCGGTCCTCGCCGTGCAGGCGCTTGAAGGCGGCGATTTCCTCGTCGATCCAGCGCGAACGGGCCGCCGCCGGCGAGCAGACCACCACCAGGAACATCGATTGCGCCAGCGCGGCATCGATCTCGGTCGACAAATCGGTCGCAGCGGCCAGCTCGTCGCGATCGCGGAAGATCGGTGCAAGCCGGGCAGGTATCGGCCCCGAGGGGCTTTCGCGGCCAACCATGGCGGCCGGCAGCCGGTAGGTCTCCAGCCGTCGGTGCAGCCAGTCAGCCCAGGCCTTGTCGGCGTGGCTGTAGCTCAGGAAGGCGCGGTAACTGAAACGGCTGTCCAAGGGGCAACCTTGGCGGGGGGCGTGAACCGAGCCTAGCCCAAAAGCGAAGTGCAGATTGACGATCGGACTGCCCTTGTTGCCGGGCAGCGACCGAAGCCGACAGGATGCACCCGAATGGTGCAAACTGGGTGGCATGAACTCCCGGGCCGCCCACCTCTGGGTCATCGACGACGACCGCACCGTGCGCTTCGTGCTGGTGCAGGCGCTGCGCGACGCCGGCCACAAGGTGTCGGCCTTCGAGGGCGCACGCGAGGCACTGGCCGCGCTGGCCGACGGCGAACAGCCCGACCTGGTGTTCACCGACGTGCGCATGCCGGGGCTCGACGGCCTGGCCTTCCTGGACCAACTCAAGGCGCAGCAGCCCGATTTGCCCGTGGTGGTCATGTCGGCCTACACGGATGTCGCCAGCACCGCCGGCGCCTTCCGCGGCGGCGCCCACGAATTCCTGTCCAAACCCTTCGACCTCGACGAAGCGGTGGCGCTGGTCGAACGCGCGCTGCCGCCGACGAATGCCTCACCGGTGGCCGAGGAACCAAGCGCCACCGGCGACGAACTGATCGGCGACACCCCGGCCATGCGCGAACTGTTCCGCGCCATCGGCCGCCTGGCGCAGGCACCACTGTCGGTGCTGATCACCGGCGAAACCGGCACCGGCAAGGAACTGGTGGCGCGCGCGCTGCACCGCGAGTCGCCGCGCGCACGCGGGCCCTACCTGGCGCTCAACACCGCCGCCATTCCCGCCGAACTGCTGGAAAGCGAACTGTTCGGCCACGAGGCTGGCGCTTTCACCGGCGCCAACAAACGCCACGTCGGCCGCTTCGAACAGGCGCACGGCGGCACGCTGTTCCTCGACGAAATCGGCGACATGCCGGCCAACCTGCAGACCCGCCTGCTGCGCGTGCTGGCCGAAGGCGAGTTCTACCGCGTCGGTGGCCGCGAACTGATCAAGGTGGACGTGCGCGTCATCGCCGCCACCCACCAGGACCTGGAAGCCAAGGTGCGCGCCGGCACCTTCCGCGCCGACCTGCTGCACCGCCTCGACGTCGTGCGCCTGCGCCTGCCGCCGCTGCGCGAGCGCAAGGCCGACGTGCCGGCGCTGGCGGCGCGTTTCCTGGCCCAGGCCGGCGACGAACTCGACGCGCCGCCGAAACGTTTCGACACGGCGGCGATGGAACGGTTGTTGAAGCACGACTGGCCCGGCAACGTGCGCGAACTGGAGAACCTGTGCTGGCGCCTGGCCGTGCTGGCTCCCGGCGACACCATCACCCCGCGCGACCTGGCCAAGGCCATGGCGCGAGACGAAGCGCCGGGACCGCCGGCCTGGCAGCAGGCGCTGGCCTCGGAGGTGCGCGCGCGCCTGGACCGCGGCGAGACCGGCCTGCACGCGCCGCTGCGCGAAGCCTTCGACCAGGCCCTGTTGGAGACCGCGCTCGAACACACCGGCGGCCACCGCCAGAACGCCGCCGAAGTGCTGGGCCTGGGCCGCAACACCGTCACCCGCAAGCTGGGCGCGCGTCCGCGTCGCGGCAAATCCAATCGCTCGCCTTGACTAAACGTTAAGCCGTAACCCGTCACCCTGCGTGTTCAATTTGTACGCCAAGGAGTCCCCATGAAGACGATGACCACCGTGCTTGCCGCCGCCCTGGCCCTTGGCCTGGCGGGCTGCGCCGGCGAACCCGAACCTGAGGTGCCGACGCCTGCGCCGGCCGCCCCGCCGACGACAGCGCATCGGCCGCCGGCGGCATCGCCCTGGCTGCACAGGCCCGCGTCGTCCTGGCCGAAGTCCAGGGCAGCGGCGTCACCGGCGAACTGACCTTCGACCCCGATGGTGACGCCCTGCGTCTGCACGGCGAAGTTCGTGGCCTCAAACCCGGCAGCGTGCACGGCTTCCATGTGCATGAATTTGGTGACTGCAGCGCGCCCGACGCCACCAGCGCCGGCGGCCACTTCAATCCCGACCAGATGCAGCACGGCGACCGCCAGACCGAAGGTCCGCACCACGCCGGCGACATGCCGAACCTGACCGCGGGCGACGATGGCGTCGGCCAGGTGGACGTGCGCCTGGACGGCCTGCAGATCGACGGCGACGCCAGCCACGACGTGGTCGGCCGCGCGGTGATCGTGCACGCCCAGGCCGACGACTACGCCACCCAGCCCACCGGCAACGCCGGCGCACGCATCGCCTGCGGCGTGGTCGAACTGGTGCAGCCGGCGCCCGACTACCAGGGCCCTGCCTCGTGACCAAAGGCCCCTGGCAGATCCGCGCGGCGGGCGACGGCGACGTCGCCCGCCTGCGCGACTGGGCCGTGGCCATGGCCTGGGAAACCGAACACAAGGCGCTCGATGCCGACACCGTCGAAGCCGGCATTCGCGCGGTGCTGGCGGAGTCGCGCCGCGGCGCCTACTTCGTCGCCGAACATGAGGGCGAACCGGCCGGCACGCTGATGCTTACCTACGAGTGGAGCGACTGGCGCAACGGCGACTGGTGGTGGATCCAGAGCGTTTACGTGGACCCGGCCTTCCGTCGCCGCGGCTGTTACGCCGCGCTGTACAAACACGTGCTCGAGCGCGCGAAAGCCACGCCCGACGTCTGCGGCCTGCGCCTGTACGTCGAGCGCGAAAACAGCATCGCCCAGAAGACCTACGAAGGCCTGGGCATGGTGGATGCGGGCTACCGCATGTACGAGGCGCCGACCCGCTGAACGCGCGCTAGAGCTTCTCGCGCCAGGCCTGGAACATCAGCACGCCCCACAGATGGGTGTGCCATTTGCGCTCGCCGTCCAGGAAGGCCTTCCAGATGCGGCGGATCGGCGCCGGGTCGAAGTGGCCTTCTTCGCGCAGGCGGGTTTCGTCGAGCTGGGCCTCGGCCCACTCGCGCAGCGGCCCGCGCAGCCAGTCACCCACCGGCGCACCGAAGCCGGTCTTGGGATGCTGCACCAGCGGCTTGGGCAGGTAGCGCAGCAGCAGCTGCTTGGGCAGCCACTTGAGCTGGCCGTGACGCGCCTTCATCGACATCGGCAGCGTCCAGGCGAAGCTGGCCACGCGCCAGTCCAGCAGCGGGGCGCGCGCTTCCAGCGACACCGCCATGCTGGCCCGGTCGACCTTGGCCAGGATGTCCTCGGGCAGGTAGCAGGCCATGTCCATCGCCATCAGCGCGTCGCCGGGCGTGCCGACGCCGGGCAGGGCATCGGGGTCGTCATAGGCGGTTTTCAGCCGCCGTGCGCCGATGACCACGGCCTCGGGCAAACGCCAGCGCGAAACGCGGTGCCGGGCCAGGCCCTGCAGGTCGCCGGCGCGCAGCTCGGCGCGCAGCGCGGCCATTCCGCCCAGGCGCGCGGCTTCGCCGGGCTCGCTGATCCGGTTGGCCAGCATCGCCCGCGGCAGCTTGCCCAGCCAGGCGTTGTTGCGCAGCGTGCGGGCGTAGCGCGAATAGCCAAAAAACAGTTCGTCGCCGCCGTCGCCCGACAGCGCCACCGTCACGTGCTTGCGGGTCAGCGCGCACAGCAGCGCGGTCGGCACCTGCGAGGAGTCGGCGAAGGGTTCGTCGAAGATGTCCGGCAGCGAAGGCACCAGGTCGAGCGCGGCCTGGCCATCGACGCGCAGCTCGGTGTGGTGGGTGCCCAGGTGCGCGGCCACCCGCGCCGCATGCGCGCTTTCGTCGTGGCGCAGGTTGTCGAAGCCGATGGAAAAACTGCGCACGGGCGCCGCCGACTGCACCTGCATCATCGCCGTCACCAGCGACGAATCGGTGCCGCCGGACAGGAAGGCGCCCAGCGGCACGTCGGCCTCCATGCGCATGGCGGTGGCTTCGCGCAGCAGCACGTCCAGCGTGTCCAGGGCTTCCTGGTCGCCGCCGGCGAAACCGTGGTTGATCGCCTCGCGCTGGGCAGCCAGCGCGTCCCACCAGCGTCGCGGAGTTTTCGCCGGGTCCAGGGCCGCCGCGCCGGCCTGCAGCGCGGCCATGTCCAGGCTCAGCAACGTGCCGGCCGGCAGCTTGTGCACGCCGCGCAGGATCGACCAGGGCGCCGGGATGTAGTCGAGCCGCAGCAGCAGGGACAGCGCGTCGGGATCCACCGTGGCTTCCAGCGCCGGATGTGCCTTCAGCGCCCGCAGTTCGCTGCCGAACACCAGCGCGCCGTCGCCGGCGAAGCCGTAATACAGCGGCTTCTTGCCCATGCGGTCGCGGGCCAGCCACAGGCGGCGCTGCTTGCGGTCCCAGGCGGCCAGCGCGAGCATGCCGTTGCTCTTTTGCAGCGCCTGTTCGACGCCCCATTCGCCGATCGCCGCCAGCAGCACTTCGGTGTCGGAGTGGCCGCGGAACGCGTGCCCCAGGGTCGCCAGTTCAGCGCGCAGGGCGCCGTGGTTGTAGATCTCGCCGTTGAAGATCAGCGCCCACCGGCCGTCGCGCGACAGCATGGGCTGGTGGCCCTCGGGGCTCAGGTCGAGGATGGAAAGCCGGCGGTGCGACAGCACCAGGCCGGCGGCCGGGTCTGCCCAGGTGCCGGCGTCGTCGGGGCCGCGGTGGGCGATGGCTTCACCCTGGCGGGCGCCGAGCGCGTGCAGGGACGCGTCGTCGCGCGCGCCCGGGAACCAGGTGCCGGCAATGCCGCACATGGCTCAGCGGTCCCCGCGCGGGGGTTCGACCACCGGCTGCTTGTGCTGCAGCATCCACAGCATGATGGTCTTCTGGCGCACGTAGTTGGCGCGCACGTAGGCATAAACCAGGCCGTGCCAGCCGTCCAGGAAACCCGCGCGCAGCAGGTAGCCGCGCCAGAAGCGCCAGGCCGGCGACAGCACCAGGCCGACCAGGCTGGCGCGCCGGCCGCGCTTGAAATCGTGCTCGGCCATCATGCGCGCGTAGCGCTGGGTCTTGGCCAGCTGCTGTTCCAGCGACCGGTAGGGGAAATGCAGCAGGTCGCCGGCAAGCGTGCGCACCGGGCCATCGACGCTGGCGGCTTCATGCACTTCGCGATTGCCGCGCCAGCCGCCGCGGCGGCGGTCGAACAGGCGCAGCACGCGGTCGGGATAGGCATTGCCGTGGCGCAGGAAGCGCCCGAAGTAGTTCGACAGCCGGGCGAAGCGATAGCCCGCGACGTGCTCGAAGCCCAGCGCGCGTTCGGCCTGGATGCTGGCGCGCAGGGTGTCGTCCACGCGTTCGTCGGCGTCCAGGCACAGCACCCAGTCGAAGCGGGCCTGTTCGACCGCGAACTGCTTCTGGCTGCGGAAGCCCTCGAAGGGCCGCTCGAAGACGCGGGCGCCGGCCTGGTGGGCGATGGCGACGGTGGCGTCGGTCGAACCCGAGTCCACCACCACGATTTCATCGCAGAAGGCCAGCGACGCCAGGCAGTCGGCCAGGCGATCGGCTTCATTGAAGGTGATAATGCAGGCCGATAGGCGAGGCGACATGGCCGGGGGTGCGTTGATGGCGGAATACCTGTTGTTCGCGACCGAGCGCTACGCGTTGCCCATTCTGGGCCCGCTCGCGGAAACCCTGCAAGCCGCGGGCCACGGTGTACACACGCTGTTCATCCGCGGCGCCGCGGGCGCCACGCTGCCGCCGGCGGCGCGACCGGTAGGCGTGCACGAAGCGGTGGCGCTGCGGCCGCGGGCCGTTTTCAGCGCCGCCAACGACGTGCCGGGATTCATCGCCGGCGCAAAAGTGCAGCTCTTCCACGGCTTCAACGTCGAGAAGCGAAGCGACACGCGCGGCCATTTCCGCGTGCGCGGGCAGTTCGACCTCTATTGCACGCAGGGGCCGGCCACCACCGGGCCCTTCCAGGCCCTGGCCGCCCGGGCCGGGCATTTCGCCGTGGTTGAAACCGGCTGGCCCAAGCTCGACCCCCTGTTCCGTGCCAGCGACCCGCTGGCCGACACCCTGCGCGCCGGCGCCGGTGGCCGGCCGGTGGTGCTGTTCGCCTCGACCTTCACCGAACGCCTCAGCGCGGCGCCGCGCCTGTACGACGCCATCGCCGCGCAGGTCGCCCGCGGCGACCGCTACTGGCTGCTGACCCTGCATCCCAAGTGCCCGGCGGAATTGTTCGAACGCTATCGCGCGCTGGCCGGCGCCAACGCGGCCTTCGTCGAGACCGAACAGCTGGTAAGCGCCCAGCGCGCCGCCGACGTGCTGCTGGCCGACACCACCTCGGTGGTCTCGGAATTCGTGGTGCAGCGTAAACCGGTGGTCACTTTCCGCAACCGCGCGCCGAAGCCGCACATGATCGATTTCGACGACCCGGCGGCCCTGGAACAGCACCTGGCGCGGGCGTTCGCGCCCGACGACACGCTGCGCGCGGCCATCGCCGCCTACGCCGACGCCATCCATCCCTGGCGCGACGGCCGGTCCAGCCAAAGGGTTCTTGAAGCCACCGAGGCCCTGCTGCGCGGCGATCTGGGCAGCCTGCGCCGCAAACCGCTGGCGGGCTGGTGGCGCAGCCTCAAGCTGCGCCGCGAGCTGGGTTATTGGGGCCGCTGAAACCGCTCAGCGCTGCTGGCCCAGTTCCAGCAGGAAAATGCCGTCGCCGCCTTCGCGGATGCCGTAGCCCAGCTGCATCGGCCCCAGCCAGGAGTCGAAGCCGAAGTACACGCTGCCGTGCAGTTCGCGGCTGCCGCGGCCCAGCGACCCGCTGCCGTCCCAGGTGCGCCCGTATTCGATGGTGCCGCCCAGCACGGCGGAACGACTGAGCACGCGCCCGAGTTCGTAGGTGTAGCCGGCGTAGGCCAGGGCGTAGTTTTCGACCAGGCGTTCGTTGGGCCGGAAGCCGCTGAAGCGGGTCAGGCCGCCCAGCCGGAACAGGCCCTGCACCGGCACGCCGGAGTCGCTGTCGCTGGTGTGCAGGCGGATGCCGCCAAAGCCCGAGTGTTTGCCGATGGCATGCGCCGTGACCGCATCGAAGTTGTTGAGCGTGTAGTCCGCGCCGGCGCCCAGCGCGTCGCGCGAATGTACCTGGCCCAGCACGGCGTACTGGCCGGCGCGCGGCAGGAACAGGCTGTCGATGCGGTCGTAGGTCAGCGCCCACTCCAGTTCGCCCTGTTCGAAATCCAGCCCCTGCACCAGCGGATCACCCAGCTCGAGTTCGACCCGGCCGCTGCGGCGCCGGTAGGCCAGGGTGGCGGCGCCGTAGTTGCTGAACTCGCGGCCCAGGGCCAGCTCGATACCGGCGTTGGGCGCACGATAGTTCGCCAGGCGTTCGCCGTCGGCGTCGAACAGGCCGAACTTGGGCGATTCGTAGCTGGCGCTGGCGATGAAGAAATAATTGCCCTGCGGATCCAACGGCTGGTAGTAGTCGAGCAGCAGGCCCGGCTCGTCGCCCAGCTGCAGCAGCCCGCGCAGTTCGCCGCCGCGCGCATTCACCGGCGAACGCAGCACGCCGGCGCGCAGGTTCACGAAGAAGTCGCCGTTGAAGTCGGAATAGACGCTCAGCCCGCTTTCCAGGTAATTGGGTCCGAAGGCGTGTGGCACCACGTGGATCACCAGGCCGGTGTGGCCGTTTTCCTCGACCAGGTCGTAGGTCACCAGGTCCAGCGTGTCCAGGCCGTGGATGCGGCGCAGTCCGCGTTCGAGTGCCATGGCGTCCAGCGGCTGACGCAGCGGCACATCGATGTGCGAGAGCACGAACTCATCGGCGTAGCGGCTGCGGTTGTCCAGGCGCACGAAATCCACCACCGGCGGTGACGTCGCCACGGTGGCGCGGTTCGCGGCAAGGCGCGCGGCCTCCTCGGCCCCCACCGACAGCGCCGCCAGGCGCGGCCGCACCTGCACCAGGCCGGCTTCGGCCAGTTCAAGCGCGAGGTCGAGCTTCGAGAAATCGCTGGTGCCCACCTCGGTGCCCAGCGGCGGCGACACCAGCACGTCGCGGCCCTGCAGGCTTGCCGTTTGCGCCGCGGCGCTGCCAACGGTCATGAAGCCGCTGATCTGGTCGATGATGGCGAACAGCCCCGCGCCTTCGTCCAGCGGTCGCAGCGGCGTGCCCACGTCCACGGCGATCACGATGTCGGCGCCCATCGCCCGCGCCACGTCCACCGGCACCTGGTTGGCCAGGCCGCCGTCCACCAGCACCATTTCGCCCACCCGCACCGGCCGGAACACGCCCGGGATGGACATGCTCGCGCGCATGGCCTGGGCCAGGTTGCCGTCGCCGATCACCACGGCCTGGCCGGTGTTGAGGTCGGTGGCGACGGCGCGGAAGGGAATCGGCAGCGCGTCGAAATCGTCGGCCAGCGCCGCCGGCTGGGTCAGGCGCTCGAGCAGCAGCACCACCCGCTCGCCCGAGACCAGGCCCGAGGCGATCTTCAGGCCTTCGTTGCCGATGCCGGGTTTGCCGGCGACCAGGGCCAGGTCGTCGTCGCGTTTGCGCCGGAAGGACCGCGCCGGCCGGTCCAGCCGGTCGCTGAACATCGCCGGCCAGTCGATTGCGCGCAGTTCGGTTTCGATCTGCGCGGCAGAAAGGCCCGAGGCGTACAGGCCGCCGACCAGCGCGCCCATGCTGGTGCCGGCGATGCAGTCCACGGGCACGTTCAGGCGCTCGAGCTCCTTGAGCACCGCCACGTGCGCGAAACCGCGGGCGCCGCCGCCGCCCAGCACCAGGCCGATGCGCGGGCGCTCGGGATCGCCGCCGCCGCTGCGGCAGGCCTTGGTTTGCACCGGGTCGCTGGCCGCCGTCGCCATGGCTGGCAGCCAAAGCAGCAGCGCCAGCGCCAGCAGGCGGAGGGGGGCGGGCATGGGTGAGGCTCCTGCGGCGGCGCGTAGGCCGGGGGACGGGGCCTAGTCTGACAGTACCTGCCTGGGGTCGCGGCCGGCGGGGCAGTGGTCGTAGGTGACCGGGATGCCGTGGGCCTCGAGCAGGCCGGCGAACTGGCGCTGGCGCATCTGGAAGCGGTCGAAGGCGCGGCCCAGGCGCGCGGCGTCGGTATCGGCCGGCGCGAAGCCGCCTTCCGCCCAGGCGTCCATGTCCAGCATCGCCATGCGCACCCCGCCGTTGGCATAACGCGCCAGCGGCTCGGGCGGCGCGTCGAGCCATTGTTCGCCGTCCGGGGCCAGCAGCGCGGCCTCCACCCGCGGCCACAGCGCGGCGATACCGGCATGTTCGAACTGCATGGCCATCATCGCGGCCAGGTCGTTGATGGTCAGCAGGCGCGCATGTTCCACCTGTGTGCCAAATGCCTTCTGCGCGAACAGGGCGGTGTCGGCCGAGGCCATGCCGGTGTCGAGCAGCACCTGTTCAAGCTGGTCGCCCACCGGCGCCACCGCCGTCACGTCGCCGCGCAGCACCAGTGGCAGCAGCTTTAGCGGGCCGCCGGCGAACTCCGGCGCCGGCGCCAGTCCGGCCGGCAATCCTTCCTGGCCGGCACCAAAACCGATGATGCGGCCACCGGCGGCGCCCGGCGCGCGAGCGGCGAGGCGGCCCAGTTCGGCGTGCACGGGGTAACCGGGGCGCAGCAGTTCGGCCGGATCGAACAGACCGGCCACCATCGCCAGGTCCAGTGCGGCGGCGTCGGGGACCAGCCGGGCCAGGTCGCGGGCGACCAGGCCGGCCAGTTCACCGGCGGCGTCGACCCCAAGCTCGAGGCGGCCGGCTTCGGCGCCTGGCGAAAGTTCCAGTGCAAGGGCCGCCAGGACGCTCAGTTCGGGCTTGGACATACGGGTGCGTGCGGTGTCGGGGTATGATCGCCATCATACCTTTCGACACATGGACGGCCGGTCCCGCGCCCGCCGCAGGCATGGATTTCCAAGACTACAAATCCTTCTGGAACGACAAGGCCAGCACGCCGCGCGGCGCGCTGGTGGCGGTCGATGGCAGCCACGACGAGCGCACCGTCCGTCTTACCGGCGCCTTTTCCGCCGCCCAGGCGCGCGCCGCGCTCGACCTGCAGGCAGGCGATCGCGTATTCGAACTGGGCTGCGGCGTCGGCCGCATCGGCCGCGAACTCGCCGGCGACGTGGCGCACTGGCACGGTTTGGACATCAGCGAAAACATGCTCGACGTCGCCCGCGAACGGCTGGCCGGCAGCGGCGACTGCGCTTTCAGCGCACTGCAGGGTCCGCACCTGGATGCGCTGGCCGACGGTTCGATGGACAAGGGCTACTGCGTGGCCGTGTTCATCCACATGGACAAGGAAGACTTCGTGCTTTACCTGCGCGACGTCGCCCGCGTGCTGCGTCCCGGCGGCCTGTTCTACTTCGACCACTGGAACCTGGCGCACCCGGTCGGCTGGCGGCGCTTCGCGCTGGAGTTCGAGCAGGCCGCGCGCCTGCCGCCCGGCCAGCGCAAGGACGTGGCGCGCAACCAGTTCGTGGTGCCGCAGGAAGTGGAAGCCTATGTGCGCGGCGTCGGCCTGGAACCGGTGCTGGTGCTCGACGATTCGCCCTGCGTGCAGGTCGTGGCGCGCAAGCCCGACGGCGACCCGGTGGCCAGCGCGCGCGAGGCCGAACGCCTGCGCAACGCCGCGCCGCGCATCACCTACGGCCAGCAGTGGACCACCTATTTCGACGCCATCGTCGCCGACGAAGCCGAGGCCCGCGGGCCGCATCGCCTGGTGGCGCTGCTGTCGCAGCGGCCCGCCGACGACGGCGTGGCCAACATGTTCCGCGCCTGGATCTTCGGCGCCTGGCAAACCCGCCCCGACTGGGGTCCGGTGCCGGCCGGCCTGGAGCCCAGCGTTTGACCCCCCGAACAAGTTCCAGCAAGGAGTGAACCGCATGTCGCCTTCCCGCCGTGTCGCCATCCTGGGCGGTGTCCGCATCCCCTTCGTCCGCAATAACACCGCCTACCACGACGTCGGCAACCTCGGCATGTCGATCAAGGCCCTGGGCGCGCTGGTGGAAAAGTTCGGCCTGCACGGTGAACAGCTGGGCGAAGTGGCGATGGGCGCGGTGCTCAAACACAGCAG